>CALGJW010000573.1 GCA_937930025.1 uncultured Saprospiraceae bacterium
TATTAGATAAGGCCTTGGCATACCTTGCTCCGATTTCAATTCTAAACTTATTCTGCGCCACTTCAATAAGTTGGTTTTTAAAATTCAATTTTATTGTTCGGTTCTCCTTTTTTATGTTCTTTCCTAAACCAAACCTATATCCAAATTTCAGCATGCCTGTCGAACTAGAATTATTAATAGAGTTTAGTACGGAAATAGAAGTATTAAAATTTCCAAAGTGATACCCTCCTATTATAGAAATACCGGGCCCATAATGAGGAATATAATCCCCTTCAGGTGGAACTTTGTGTCGATAAAAAATACCTGGCCCAAAAAAGATTTTAGTCCCTAATAATTCAATATTTGAGAAAATTGAAAAATTCGTGTAGTCCCAATCATGTCCTAAATTTTTCCTTAAAATCGCCGCGCCAAATCCAGGTGCACGTTGATCCCAATAGTATTCACTTTTTCCTATTGCTCCAAGGGAGTTAGAATGAGAAATTTTTGCTGTAATAAAAGGAAGTTCGACGGAAATTCCTGCTTCTAAGTTTGGGTAGGCGTAATTACCTGTTAGTATACCGGCGTTTATTTCCAGGTGTATTATTTTATTGGATTGAGCTGTTAGCGAAGTACTAAAGCTAATAAATACTAGAAATAGAAAAGATAAATATTTCAGATGCATTGCATTTAATTATTACTTTCTGACCAGTTAAAACCTGCTATTTCTCAAACAACTTATACTTTAACATGACACCAGGTAATCCCCGTTTTCCAAAACTGGAACTTCTATCAACAAAAAGCTCAATGAGCCATTTGTTACTATTAAGTCCAACGAAATACTCTACGTCTATATTCCAATGACTTTCGTTAGGATAGAAATAAGGATCCGCTGTTGTAAAAAAAATTGGATCGTGACCTTCTCCACGTTCACTCGAAGTAAGGTAGATATGATTTTGATTAACTATTGAAAAATAGACTGGACTGAATCTTAGGCCAAAATATAAATCAAACTTGGCTAATTTAAATAGTTCATAATCTATTCCAACGGGAAATCTAAAGACAATGGATTGAATTTCCCGGAAAAAATCATCACTAGTTTCCCCAGCTCTTATGGCACGAGAATCGAAACCTACCATGCGACTATGGTCAGTATAATTAGCTCTTACTCCAAGGTTAGCATTAAATCTTTTCAAAAATCCTTTTCTAGCGAAGACCCCTAATCCAGCTGAATATTGCGCTTTTCTAAATTCAGCAAAAGCATTATAATACCCATCGAAGCTATTATCAAAAGCATTATTGAATGGAGAAATATTGGCAAGAACTCCGAAATCAAAATCTTTTAATCCAGATTTTTGTGCATCCAATTGCGCTGTGGTAGTTAATAAGAAAAGTAGAAAGAGGTTTTTCATGGTAGAAATTGACTATTTAGAAATTAAAACGACATGAAAAGCTAATTATTAAATTTCTAGCTGAACGATATTTGTTTCATTCAAATATAACAAAATAAATGTTTATTTTTCTTGATTCTTCCTGAAAATATTGGCATCAATATAGTTGGGAAATTTAGAAGAATAGTAGATCCTAAAAAATGAAACCAACATTTATTCCTGGGCTAAATATTCTCGCATTAAACTCTTCTATAGAAATGTAACCTGGTAAAAATGGTTGAGTTGCCGTATATCTTACTTGAGCCTCAATGAAAAATTTGGATTGAAAACCATAGCAAAATTCATAGCCTATGCCAGACTTTAAATGTAAAACATATTTCCTAGGTCTTGTATTTATAAATGATTGGAAAAATGATTTACCTCCCCCATTATAATTTTTTAATATTCCAATAAATCCAGTACCCGTATTGATCAAATTATCAAATCCAATCTTAGCATAAAAACTACTTGATTTTTTTGATAAATAATATTTAGATTCAATTCCTAAACCAACATATCTCAATTGGTAATCTTCCTTTGCATAAATATCATTTTCAAAATCAATCACATGATTTGGAGCTGGGTTTATCGGAAGGCCTACCCGATAATCGGAAAGCGCTATATGCTGATAATTTAATAGTACACTAAGCTTCAGTTGAATTCGCTTCCTAATATCAATAGCAAGATCAATTCCTCCAGCCAATTGTTCTGTTAGTCCATCAGTTAGAATTCTCACGTCGGAATTTGAATGGAAATTTATTCCCACGTTGAGGTGGGCGCCGAAGTGCAAGATTTTGTGTTGGGCGGTAAGAGAGATTGAGTTATAACCAATCAAGGATAGAAGAAGAATGGATAAATATTTAAACTGCATTTCATTCTTATAAAAACTCATATATAAATTAGTCGTTGTGTTAGCCAAAATACGAAATTCGTGTCCGTTTTTAGAGTTTCTCATTAAAAGGAAAATATTTTTGTTGACCTGATAGTTGTTATTTTATTGTAACCAGTAAATATTAATTGAGAAAACGAAATTACTTTATTTTATATGTAAGATAAAAACCAACAACGTGAGATTTCTGTATCTGCTTTAGATAAGATTGCTCAGTACTTTGATATTACTATTGATGAGTTGATACATATGGGCGATGATCTACCGCAAGAAGTGGATATTACAGACAAGTCAGCTTTAGAGCAAATGAAAATGATCCAAGACCTTGATGAAGAGGATAAACAAACCATCTTTAAAATGATTGAGACTTTTCTGACTAAGAAAAAATTCAAAGACTTCTTCAATAAAAATGTGGCTGCTCTATAATCTTATAGGTAATCTTTATACGTAACAATGTTCGAATATGGATTGAAAATATCCTGTGAAATCTCGACACCTTTTTTTTCAATAAGATATTTTATAAACTCTACTTCAAATTCATCAACTCCTAATAAGTCTTTATTCTCAATTTTATTTTTCTCGACATAGAGATTGAACTCGTACCTCCAACCAACTAATTTGTTTCTGGCATTCTTATAGCGTTGAATGAACCAGGAATAAAACCTAATCCAACTTATTCTTTCTAATTTGTGATTATTTGTAGATTGATCAAGACCACGAATGATTTCCCAGAACAATACACTTCTAACATATGAAGTAAAAACCAAATCATCCGAAGTAATTTCGCCTCCTTCCCAATATATATAAACTATAGGATTTTCAACATTGTTGTCTACGAACATATAGGACGAACTAATACTGTCGTATTTTAAAAACAATAATTCACATCCATCAAAATTAGCATCTCTTTCATCCCACCCACCTATCTGATTTACTTCTAAAATATTTAATGTTATTTTTTTCTCAGATGCTCTTTCCTGCGATTTCAAAATAGAAGCAACATCAAAAAAAGAGCTCCCCAATCCGTTATTTGCATATGCAACCTGATCATTAAAATTTGATAGAAAACTATTTATTGAAAAGCAATAACTATTATCTATCGATATCTTGTTCTTACATGATCCATCCCTGCAATCAACAAATTCAAGACCTAAAGCAAACTCTTTAATTGACCTGAAAAATGAATCATACTTATCCTCCATACTGTTCGTAAAATTTTGTACCCCCAGAAAAATCTATCGGAGTTGCATTTGAATTATTAAAAGAACTGATAACGTCAGCACAAGAAGAGCAAGCTTCCATTTCCGACTTTATAACAATTTGCAAATTCGCACCGTCTAAAACATCATCTATGTAGTCTGCCTTATTGGCCCCCTGCGGTATATTTATTCCTCTGGCTGCAGCAACCTGATCCATAACATATTCAATAATTTTAGCTTCTGAATCTTGAGCTCTCTGTGAGTTTGTCCATTTGAAATATCTCGTCGAATTTGACCCCGCTTTAGGAACAACTGACTTTCCACCTATGACTGTAGCTCCTTCACTAATTAACGTTTGTGAAGGTTGAACTCCACTCACAGAAAGGAAATCAATCTGCACTGTGGATCCGTTTGCCGAAGTGAAAGTTGCCGTGCCATCTGCCAAATTACTGTGAGATAAATTTTCTAATAAATCATCGCTTAAATGACCTAAACCACGTATAGCCGCTTTTTGATCTAATACTGATTCTAAAATCGCCTTCCTTGCTGCTGCATCTGGAAGCGTAGCCGCCTCTAAATATCTTTGCCGCATTAAATCTCCTAAATCTGGACTATCATGAAACTTCTTATAGAAATTAAAAATCGCTTGATTATCTAATGCCGCCTCTAATTGTGCTGCAGTGGCACTTGATCCATTTGGAAATTGCGGATTAGTTATATCATCAGAAAGTTTTGTCAGAAATGGAACATCAGTAGCTAATGCATCACCATGTTTACTTGGAATCTTCCACGCCTTAACCTGCCCTGGTGTCAACTTACTCAAATCCCCCCCAATCTTGCTTAGGTCTGGATGCGAAGATATTAAATCATTTATAAATTGCTTCCCTTTTACCTCTCCGAGAGCTTTAATCGTCAAACTTAGCTCAGGATCTAGCAATCTATTATAATCCTTAGCTAACCTATTTTTCAACAAAAAATTCTCAAAAATTTCGTTCGCAGTATTGTCAGATATTAGTTCGTATGCTGATTCAAGAAGCTCAAGCGGTGTACCTTGGTCTTGGTCGAAAAAGTCTCTTAAGGCATCTCCTCTTTTAGAGCTTGTTCCAGGTACGTACCCTGGTCCAGATTCGTTTAATTTTTTAACTAATTGATCCTGTTTAGTCGAACCCACTGGACCAATTTCAGCCAATTCATCCCAATATTCCTTTGCTTTAGCATATTTTGCGCTTGCGGGACCTGCTGATAAAAACGAGCCTGACAAGGAACCTATATCTATTGCTAGAATCACATTTTTCATATCGGAACAAAATTCCTCAGAAATATCAAGACCATCCTGATCACAAAACGGTGTAAGTTCAAGTAAAAGTCCAAGACTAGCTGAAGTAATATCAGCAATTGCAAATGCTTTAGCAAGCTTTGATGCATTTTGTCCCATCTTTATCAATGCTGAATATTGATAAACTCCCATACCTAATGCTGCAGCATTCATTATTATATCCAATTGCTGATCTCTTTCCTTATCTGTCCTTTGGGATACCGCAAATGCCACATATATCCCTGAAAATGGGAAGTCATATATATGGGCAACTCCTGTACTATTGATCGTTAGAAAATTATAATAATCCCCTATTCGAATGGGGTGGTATTTGAAGTATTCAAAAGATTTATCCTCTGTGTAATAAGAGTACCAAGGATTTTCCGGATCAATAAATGGGTCATATTCACTAACTTTAGTTTTAATAATACCAGTTCTATTACCTATAGTAAGAGTATGAGAGTATTTCAGAAGTTCACCTTCCTCACTTCTAATTAATCGAAAATTTGTATCATCTTCTAATTCCAAAACGTCAAGAGCGCCATCTAAATCGAGTTTATATTTTCCTCCTGCCTTATCAAAGGTTCTAGACAAATCACCTAATAATTCACTCTGGTTCGAAGAAAAAAGATTATCAATATAAGGTTTGACCAGCTCATGTTCTTCAAAGCAACTGATGATTTTTTCTGCTTGAATAGGATCTATGGTTTTTAAAAAATACTGGGCCACCGCTCTTCTCGTCTCCGCAGATCCATTCTCCGGATCTAAGAGGTATTTTTTATAAATCTCACAGATCTGAACAGCCTCAATCAAACAAAGTGGAATTCTATCTAGAATCTTTAGATCATTAGTTTGAAGTGCATTTTGAATCAAATTCCCTACTTTTTCACCAATATTCTCTGTATCGAAAAAACCACCGAATTCATTCTTTGTACCAAACATTGCTTCATTATTTGGGTACTGTAAAGCTTCATGGTCTTGTACAGTAATAGTCAGTCGACCATAACACTCCAAATCATAGGGTACACTTATTTCCAAATAACTCCCGGGTCTATGAATTTCTTCATAACCATCATGTTCAATGGATGCTCGATATTGGCACCAACTTGGATTATTATTTGTAATTAAGACCTCGTCAGGGTTTCTAAAATCCAGTTCTTTTCCTACTCGATAATTATTAATATGAACACCGTCTTGAGCATCATAGGTCATATATCTTTTTCCGTCGAACAAAGGATTTATTCCTGAAAATAAATCAAGCACTCCTTCTTGTCCATGACGAAGTTTAACTTTTTCTCTATTGTAGTGTGCACAAATCAAATCGTTTAAGGCAAGTCTAAAGTTCTCAGAATCTACATCTGGACTACCCGGAGCACATTTTGGAGGAATCAGGTTATTTCTTAAAAACAAATAAGAAAATCCATCAACCTCACTTTCTTCAACAACATAAGCTTGGACACTTTGATTTTCTGATCTTAACACATGATCTAGAAACCATTGTAAATCGTTTTCTACTGGGAGACATAAATTAGTCATATATAATCCATCAACTTCTTTGTCACAAGTGCAATGAGGTGCAATTACTCTCTGAAGATATTCTTGAATTAATTCTGTACCATTTGGATCGTTTTCAGGGTAAGGATCTTGAAGCTTGTTAATAATATATTCTTGTGCCTCAAAAACTTCAATTTCACAATCAGTTATTGATCTAGCTCTACTTCCATTAGAACCATCTAATCCTAGACCTTGTATTTCGATTTTAATTTTTTCAAAACCTTCCGCTATTAAAATCTCTTCAACATTTGCCTCGTTTATTGGCTTTACTTCGATCGAATTAATAGCTGAACATTCATTCTCATCAGTTACTGTGACCGTATATGTCCCTACTTGATCAATAGTGACTTCTGCTGTAATGGCGGAATTTACGGAATTGGCGGGATCACTATGACTCCATTCAAAAGTTGAATTTTCCAGATATCCTATAACTTCAATTTGAGTTTCATCATCACTGCCACAAAGCGTAGGATGATTCT
>CALGJW010000574.1 GCA_937930025.1 uncultured Saprospiraceae bacterium
TACCTTTTATCCACGATGGAGGAATGTTATCCATTGGAATTTGCGCAGTGATTATTGTCATTGCATCTCTTAATCTATTATTGGATTTTGACAATTTCCACAAAGGTGAGCAGAACAAAGCTCCTCAGTATATGGAATGGTATTCAGGAATGGGTCTTTTATTTACCTTGATCTGGTTATACATCGAAATTTTAAGAATGTTATCTTACTTAAGCAGTGAATAAGCTTAGTTAGATCAATGATATAAAAAGGGAGGCGAATTAATTTTCGTCTCCTTTTTTTGTGTTTGGGACAAGCAAGCACACCAACATTAATTGCTACGATTATCCAATTTTGTAATTCCCATCTTAATTAGGACTGCAGAAAAACCTACTTTCTAATAAAAGATTACTTATTTTGGCTATCCATTTTAAATCTTAAATATGGAAAAGCAGAAATGGGTAAGCTATTGCTGAAAATATAGTTGAAAGATTAAGGAACAAGTATTGCTTTTTTGACCTTTCATTTTCACATCTCTTACTTCGTTATTTTCGACTTTTATAACCAATTGTAGACATGCTCCAGAAAACCACACTATTCATTATATGCCTCGTCATATCCTTTAATAGCCTGATGGCTCAGAGCCGTTTTAATGTTGTTGTCATTTCCGATGCACAGGAGCAAGATTCTTTGTTTTTTCAAGATGCAATTAAGACTGAAATAAGGGCCTTGCTTGATCCCAGTTATCAACTCAATTATATTGAATTTTTTACTGATGGAGATATTGAGGCCGCCCGCCAAAATATAGAAGAGATTTATAAAACCAATGAAGCTGATGTGCTAATTGGTTCAGGTGTACTCGTTAGTCGGTTGCTTTCGAATTGGGGGGAATATCCATTGCCGACAATCGCAGCAATTAATATTGACAATTTATTTTCAAACGGTAGAGATTCAACAAGAATTACCTCTTCGATCCCCAATTTCACTTACATCCAATCTCCATTTAATATTGAAAAAGACCTAAAGACCCTTACTCAAATTACGAATGTAAAGCAACTGGCCATAATAGTGGATCCTGTACTTAAAGCCCTTGGCTATGATCTTGAAAAAAACTTTCCAATATTAAATGATCTAGACGTTCAAGTGGTGACGATTGAAAGTGATCCTCAAGCTACATTAGATGCTATTGGAGCAGAGAATGATGCCGTTTATGTAATATCACCACTTAACAATTATACGCCAACTCAAATCAAAACTTTGTTTCAAGGGATTATTGATAAAAAGCTCCCTTGCATATCGCTAATAGATGAGCCCATGCTTGAATATGGAGCTTATGCTGCTTTCTCTTCTTTCAAAAATATGCAAAAGATTCCCCGGAGAATTGCATTGAATGTTTCTAAAATTGCAGAAGGAAAAGATCCTAAGGACTTTCGGGTACAGATGGAAACTTTCTCCAATCAATTGCTGATCAATATGGAATCGGTGAATAAGACTGGAGTATATCCGAACTGGAGTATAATGGATAATGCCATTTTGGTTAACATCAATAAAATTGATACAGAACGAAAAATTAACCTAAGATCTGCCATCGCAGAAGGGTTGGAAAATAATTTAGGGTACCGTATTGAACAGAAGCAGACACAGATTTCAGGAAAGGAGGTGTCATTGGCGAAAAGCAATTATTTACCACAGCTTGACATCAATACTACAGGACTTTTCCTAGATAAAAATACAGTGGACAATTCCTTTGGAGGCAAAGGACGGTTTAACTGGTCGGCTGGAGCTTCTTTCTCTCAATTGATTCTTTCGGAACCTGCACTGGCCAATATTTCAATCCAAAAGCTATTCAAAGAAAGTCAGGAAAATGTTCAAAAACAATCGGAGTTGGATGTGGTTTTAGATGTGGTATCTTCATTTTTCAGTTACCAACAAGTACAATCTTTGGTTGAACTACAAAATGAAAATATCAAGGTTAAGAATCAAAACCTTAATGTTGCCATTAACAAAGAAAAAGTAGGCTATACCAGTAAAAGTGATGTTTATCGTTGGGAAACAGAATTGGCTTCTGCTAAGGCAGATTTTAATTCTACTGTAGCACAAATGAAAGCCGTACAATTTCAATTAAACCAAACGCTAAATCGCCCAATTAAGGAAGATTTTATCCTTGAAAAGCCAGCAAACTCCAACCTTATTACCAAACCATTTGAAATGGGTTTTATCCCGTTGATTGAGAACGAAGGAGCCTTTCAGAGCTTTGCGGATTTTTTGGTTGAGGAAGCATTGAATAACCTTCCAGAAATTCACCAAATAGAATTGGCTGTAGCAGCGCAGGAAAGGTTGTTGCTCTCTAATAAAAGGGCATTTTATACGCCGAATGTTGTTTTGGCTGCGAACTATGGCCTCCCCATAAGCGTGGTAGAACCTGGAGAAGTCGCTATACAAGGTTTTGAAAGTACAGCTTTAAATACATCTTGGGATGTAGCAGTTGTTGCATCATTGCCCATAATTTCAGGAGGGTCGAGAAAGTACCAGAAGCAAAAGTCACAGATTGAATTGCTTCAATTAAAGGATCAAAAGCTAGATGTTGGCAATAAGCTGGAATTGAGGGTAAGGTCAAATTTAGAACAGTTGAAGGCATCGTACCGAAATTATCAATTAAATGGTGATGCTGCTAAATCGGCAGAGAAAAATGTTGCCATTGTTCAGGACTTATATCATGTAGGACAGGTGAATGTAACGACTTTGATTGATGCGCAAAATGCTTATCTGGGCGCTCAAATCAATGCCACCAATTCTGCC
>CALGJW010000575.1 GCA_937930025.1 uncultured Saprospiraceae bacterium
GGTGATTCAATTGATACTTCCCTTGGCAGTTACTATTTGAAGTGGTCATCCACCGATGATTTGAATTCATGGCAACGATTCGACCTTTCGTGTACTACCGTAGGATTCAATTTACAGGAGATGACCGACTTCACAGAGCCTCCTGAATATATTTCAGTTGACTTTGCGTGGATGCCACATGACAGGACTCCACCTTGCCTTGGAGCAACCTACTTAAATTCAAAAATCTGGAAGAAACCAAACGTAGTTTCTACTGGAGTTATTTATAAATCAAAATTAACTATCTAATGTTAGTAAACAGAACAATTTTATCACAAATGCCTTTTGATGAGTTAAAGGCCATTCGCAACTATGCAAGGGCAGTGAAGCCAAAAGATTTGAAGCGTTTCTTTGAAGGAGAATTAACGAAGAAAGATTTGCACGATTTGACAGTTGCGGCAACTGCCGAAATGCTCTCCAGAGTTAGCCGTCTTTTTGTCTCGGATGAAGAAATCGAATCTCAAAACCAAGAGAGAAGAGCCAAGGTTCAAGAGTTTGCCAAGGCTGTTGGTTTTAAAGGAAAATTGGATGCAGAAGAACAAGATGATTATTATCTCCAGTTAAGGAACTTGAATGTCTCTATCTCTAAACGCAAACACCTTGGGATAACAGAGACAATAACGGGCGAAGGAGAAGATGAAGTAGCTACCTACAAAATCAGTACTCGGAAGGGTACGAAAGATTTAGAGCTTGTCCATAAATCAGAATATGAATATACTGATAAAGTTATTTGTCTGGAGTTGGCATTACTCAAATTGAGTGAGCTATTGACTGGAAGAGAAGCTAAGATGAAAGTCGAAGCGTAATTTAAAAACCAAACCCTTGGTAGTGGAGAAGCTGCCAAGGGTTTTAATTATCATTGCAACATGGAATTATTGAGAATAGGAATTTTAGTTACGGATAAAGTTCAAATCTTAG
This sequence comes from uncultured Saprospiraceae bacterium, assembly GCA_937930025.1. Classification (GTDB taxonomy): domain Bacteria; phylum Bacteroidota; class Bacteroidia; order Chitinophagales; family Saprospiraceae; genus JABDJM01. The sequence goes on from CALGJW010000575.1 coordinate 958, forward strand.
TCAAAAAAATGGAGATTGAAAAGAAAACTAAACGTCAATACGTTTTAAAAAGCGGAGACTATGTTAATGAGAGTAAAATTCTTGATTTAAAATCAATTTATAGAAATACAATATCGAGCGCGAATGGTTTTATTAGCTATGAATGTTATTGCCTTCCAGAAGATGAAACAAAAGCAAAAGAAATGCTTTTGAAAAAGGCAAGGAATAGGATATTGGAACTTAGTACTGGTTCTAGTCGATTGATGTTTGCAATAGCTGAATTTAACGGTGTAAAATTTTAAAAAAAAATAACTAAAAAAATGTTAGAATACCTATACCAAGAAGGCGTAGAAGCCGAAAACATGAAAGAAATAAAGGTAAGACTTGATGGCAAGATATGCGGATCGATAAAGCCTACAACTGGTGGATGGCATTACATCCCAAAAGGTCAACCAAAATCAAGAGCAGGCAACACATTCAAAACCATAAGCGAAGTTCAAAGGGATTTAAAAGATGATTAGATATATGCAAACAAAAAGCCGCTTCTATTAGTTTAGAAGCGGCTTTTTTGTTTGGCTTGTTAAAATTACGTTACAATACTGCAATAAATGTACAATAAAGTATAAAAAGTGCATTATATGTACTATATTGCAGTATTATTTAAAGGTAAAATAAAATAATACCATGTTGACAGAAAAGCAAGATTTAAAATTTAGAAAGTATCTAAAAAGATTAATGAAAAATGGAGATTCAGAGGCTTCTTACCAGATTAAAAGTAAATGGTATTTGAAGCATTTTGAAGATATGGAATTTTCCTTGGAAGAGTCCGAAGCACTTAAATCCACTTTTGGAGAAATGAAAGAAAGAGAGCTTTCTTCTATGCGTGATTTAATTGAAAATGGTACAGGTCATAGGATGTATGAAGTTAGAAGGAAATATGTGATTTCGGATTGTTCCTTTGAAGGGATTTTGCAGGTTTTTGAAGAAACTGGAAGTCCAATATTTGAGGGTATTCTAAATGAAGTGATTTGTAAAAGAAAAATTAACGATTCCAGAGTAAGAACACGTTTTTTTATTTGTTTTGAAAAATTAGAAAAGGAGTTGGTTGATTTCAAGGCACAGTACATTGAAATGTGTAAGGATTGGGCAGCAAATAAATTCAACGGATTTTCTAATTATTTCGGCTGGACTAAAGAGGATTGGAAGAAAAAATATGGAGTCTTGAAGGTTGTACAGCTTAATAGTTGGGAGCAAGAAGAGGTTCTTGTCATCCCGTTGGATATTCTCCAGCTTATGTCTTCCGTAGCCGATGCTGCTAAAATGGGAAAGGAACAATTTGTAAATGAGGCTGGAAATGACGGGGATCGGTTCTTCACAGATAGAACACACAAGTTAACTTATAGGTTAATTTCCAAGGGTTTGAATGTTGCTAATATGAAGATACAATCAGCTAGGGTTGGGAAAAATATTGACTCTCGAATTACTGACGGTAAGTTGTCAGTTCACGCAAGAACGATCCTTGCGCATGGTGATATTATTAAACCACATTATAGATATATAATAACATGAAAAGACTCTATGTAGTGAATGTTCCAGATGAAAAACCAAAGTACTTTAGAACCTTTAAAAATGTTCTTATTTTCTTCAAAAAAGATGTCGAAAAGTACAGTACTTTTTATCGTAAACTCGAATATCATAATTTTGAAAATGTTGATTTTGATTTCGGTTTCGTTTCTCGGAATAATTTTGAAGATGGAAAATGATTTTTTAATAAATTGAATTAAAACCTATAAGTATGGATTTAAAAAGAATGAATTTTGAAGATAAAATAAGAGAATACAAACAAGGTGCGCTAACCTTAGATGAAGTTGAGGAGATTTTTCTTGAATTAATAGCAAACCATATAGACGATACATTTGGGTATGGATCGGATTCGGCAATAAATATTTTTGACGATAATATGGGGTTACTTTCCTTGGAAAGTTTCTATCCAGAGTTATATGGAAAGTCAATTGTCAGCTCTTGGATTAAAGTTGATAGTAAAGAGGGTTACTCGGTTTTTTATGCCAAAAATTCAAAAAGAAAAAACAGGTTCTATTCACTCGTTAGAGATTTCGATAAAAATGTTGCTCCAGATGTGAAAGGCTTGAGTATAAAGCAAATATCAAAAAGGCTCAAACTTATTAATGATTATCGAATTGAGCAGTTTTTACTCGAATTTCCATTTGAATTGAAATGGGCAAAAGTTAATACATCAAAAACAGGAGTAAAATACTTTTTGCCTCACGAGTATGAGATTGCCGAATCTCCTGAAATCTATTTAGAGTGCCAAAAAGATAAGATTGCGAGCAAAGCAGTCAGGATGATTAAGCACTTCGATAGCGATGCTAAAAACGAAATATACTACCTTCGTTCAAGAGGTATAAGCAAAGAGGACGCAATAAGACTAATCAAGTTGAAAGAAGTGCATTTTGAAATCAACACCAAGTTGGTATTTGAGAATTATATGACTCCAGCATAAAAAATTACAATTATGAAATTTGCAAAATTCAACGCAGAAAAGGTACGTCTTATAAGATATTTGCAAGATTTAGACCTTTCAGATGAACAGATAAATGAAATAGTTGATATGGCATTTAAAATGTCTTCTGCTTCTTTGATGGATTATAAATCTGACCAAGACAAAGGATTTGAAATAGCTATAAAGTACCTTGGTTAATAGTTCAAAAAAAAAGCCGCTTCTAAATTAATAGAAGCGGCTTTTTTATAATACTAAAAAGAACTGTAAATTACTCACCATCAATAATGTCATCTGCCTCAATGGTTTGTTGCTCGATCATAACGTCTTCATAAGTGAATTCAAGTTGACCAGCTCTGTGCTTTCCAGCTTCAACAGGATTCTCTGCATGAAGTGTTCTTTCATCCTCTGCAATCTCTCTTCGCTTCGTTGCAATCAATTCGTTTCTCAATTCAGGACTCAAAGAGCGTAGCTCCAACTTGTGGTTTTTGCCATCTTCATCTTTGAAGGTGACGACTGCTTTTACTTCTTTAGCAGCTCGTGATACCTTCTCGGTATCAACGGTCTTCTTTCGAGCCTCTCCAATCTTATGCTGTTTAAGTACAAAAGACTTGACTTTTGCATCTTTCCCAGTTTTGATTTTCGACTCTGATGCTTCCAGCTCTTTAGAACCATCCGCAATTTCTTTTGCTAATCTCTCTTCGGCTAATTTTTCAAAATTCATTATTACTAAAATTTATGTTAAAAAAAATGATTAAATGCTAAGGTAAATCTGCCCAATTGCAGGTTCTTGCCAAAAGTGACGCATCCCGTTTTTTCTGACTTCGTAATCAGTAATGTTGTTCAGTCGGTCACAGATAGCATTTCTTATTGCCTCTAATTTTACAGACTTAAACATTGTCTCGTCTTTTATTACGTGCAGTCTCTTAGTTCCGTCAAACGGAATAGAAAGTAGCAGGTCTAAAAGTGAGTCACCAGATTCAGAGTAGTCAGGGAGTGTCAAGGTGTTTTCAATCTTGTAGTTATGCGAGACTGGTCTAACATTGATAGTCGCTTTTTTTATAATGTGCAATTCGTTGTGTTGACATCGAATTTCTGTCTCGAAATACAGGCTTCCAAATCGCTTGGCAACATACTTACCATTTGACCTTTTGGTTCGACTTTGACCCTTTACAAACGTCAAATCATCCGCTTCGATCACATCCTTGTCTGAGTTAATTAATTCAGGAATAGTTATACTCATGTATATTTTTTTTGGTGGAAAAACCCTGCTGTCCCAAGGAACGGCAGGGTTTGAAAAAAGTATAAGGTGCAAACTTATTGCTTTTAATGCAAAAAAGTAACCCTTTTGTGGAAAATAAATATTCTTCGATGAATTCATCCACTAACATGGAAATCCTCAATCCAGAGGAATCCGAAATTATTTCAAACTTTCTTGCGCTGCTACTTTCAGGAGCAAAGCCATCCGCAATCCTTGCCAATGCAACCGAGCATGATATTTCATTAATGGAATATTCATCCTTGGAAGACATGAGGGCGATGATGATGCAGTTGCAATCCAATTACAAACAGGTATTGGCTGCAAATGAGCAATTGAAATCTGAAATTAAATCCTTGCTAAGTCCCTTGGCAGGTGCGGTCTATGCTATCCGACCAGTACTGGAGGATTTAGGTAGAGAATCGCAAGATGTAGAAGATGAGAAGCTATCCATCCTTGGACAGTTCTTAATGAGTGGTGCTTCGCTCGTGCCTCAATTGAAAGATACTAAGCCAGAGGAAATCGAAATCAACATCAAGCGGATTCAAAAACTAATCCCATATCTCACTACCAACATGGATGCGATTATGCAAAACCTTTCCAATATGGACTGGAAGAGCGCGATTAAAGTATTGGTTGATAGAAAGGTGCTTCCAGAAGATGTATTCAGTGAAGAGCAAGTAAAGGGGCTTCCAGTTGGTAACCTGAAAACTATCGACTAATGGCAAAGAAGAAAAAATCATTTTTCGGTTCTATGTCAGAAATTCCATTACCAAAAGGTAATGAATTTACAGGTATAGAATTGGACACAGAAACCATTTCTGTTAGTTATGAAAAAGGTGAGCCAATTGACCAGTCTCAAATTCTGAAAGGCAGGTTAGATAAAATCTTAGCTCAAGGCCAAGGTATCGAATTTGAAGAGCCTGTTGTAAAAGCTCCAACTCGTCCAGCTCCGCGCCCAGTAGCCAGCCAACCAATTGAGGATGG
>CALGJW010000576.1 GCA_937930025.1 uncultured Saprospiraceae bacterium
TTGAAGGCAAATCTTTTTCCAGCATGCATTCTTACTCCATCAACAAGGCAAGCATGACATTCAGAATCGTAAACAATTACATCATGACGCCCTACAAGTGCATCAATTACAGACATGAATCCTTGGTAACCAAAATTCAATAAAAATGCAGATTCCTTGTTCACATATTCTGCTAAACCTCTTTCTAATTCTTGATGGTGTTCCGTTTCACCGGACATCATTCTTGATCCCATTGGATAGGCACAACCCCAGTCTTTGGCAGCTTGAGCATCGATTTCTCTAATTTCTGGATGATTTCCCAATCCAAGGTAGTTGTTGACACTCCAGGTAATAACTTCCTTACCGTTGAACATCATTCTATTTCCGAGTGGGCCGGTCAATTTTGGAAAAATATAATAGCCTTCCGCCTTTTCCTGATATTTACCGAGAGGTCCCTTGTCTTTTCTTATTTTATTAAAAATATCCATTGATGAAATCTTTCTTGATTATGAGTACGTAAAGGTAATTAAAATGAATAACAGCTGGTTCAAATGGGATGTAAAAGCAGCATTGCCAGGACTTACATAGAAGTACTGGCAACAAAAGTTTCTTGGTTTTGGTTTAGTTTTGAAGGGTAAAGCTTAAATATTGGCTACCGCTTTCGCCTTTCGGGCCGCAATATTATCCTTGATATGATTCCATTTATTCCCTAAAATCTTGTTCATTCCTTGATCTACAACAAAGTGGCGAGAGATATTCCAAAGTCCACGTGCTTGAGACTTCATAGTATGTGATCTTAAGCTAATCGAAAAGCCTCCATCTTGGTAGTAGATATAATGCCACCAAAGGCTAGGCATAAAAAGGGTTTCACCATGTCCAATCACCCCTTCAAATCCTTTAGCTCTTTTGAAAGCCGGATGCTTGTTAAAGTCTACTTTGTCTAATTCCACATGAGATTGAACCGTAAACGGATGGTGATACAACTTAGGTCCTTCTTCATTTGGGAAAATGACCACTTTTTTTCTTGTTAAAAATTGAGATAAAAATACTGAAGCGCAATCTAGGTCATAATGCAAATCGACTTTTGAACCTTGTCCACCGAAAAACATCATGGGATACTTCATCAAAAATCCGTCATGAATCGTAGGAGTTTTGATATCGTGCATTAATTCGGGAACATGCTTGAATATGTTGAAAAGAAACATTCTAAGCTCGGTTGGTTCATTCTCAATTAAGGTGAGATAATCCCCAAATTTCATCTCTTTTTTGGAAGCCAGGTAGCCTTCACCTGCTTTTCTGAAATCATTGTCGTAGACTGGGACCATAAGATCACCATGATTATCTCTGAAATAATCAAAGGTCCACTTATTAAAAGCTGGCCATTCCTTTGTAAAGTCTGTCAGAATAACCGGCTTGTTTTTATTGAAATATTCTTCTTGAAATTCCTTCTTTGTCAATCCAGAACGTCTTTCAATAGGCTTTAAATTCAAAGCCGAAAGACTGGCATGAGCTCTATTAGTAATCTCCAAATTAACATCCTGAACCATCTGCATAAATTAAACAACATTTTTGCTCTACATAAGAACTACAAAGGTGCTGAATTTCTTGTTTTATCTTTAAATGCTTCTAAGAAATTTACGGAACTTTAACATGTATTTATAATTATCATAGCCGTAAAGGAATCCAGCCTCTTCCATCCACTCATTATTGTAAATTTTCCCTAAGTATTTTGACCCATGATCAGGGAATAAAACTACCACATAATCATCCTTGGTTAATTGTTCTCGAATTTTGAACAGGCCCTGCATAGCTGCTCCAGACGAATATCCGACAAACAATCCTTCTCTTTTAGCCAATTGTCTAGCTCTAAAAGCAGAACTTTTATCCTCCGCTTTAACAAATTGATCAATCACACTGAAATCCACATTATCTGGAATAATATTTTTTCCTACTGCTTCCAACTTGTAAGGATAAATTTCATTATTGTCAAAGGTCCCTGTTTCGTGGAATTTCTTCAATACTGAACCATAAGCATCCACTCCAATGACCTTAATATTTGGGTTTTGTTCCTTAAGGTATCTAGCTGTCCCTGAGAGTGTTCCACCTGTTCCACAAGGTGCAATATAGTGCGTTATCTTACCCTCAGTTTGATTCCATATTTCGGGACCTGTCATCTCATAATGAGCCTGCATATTGGCTTCATTAAAATATTGGTTGACATAAAAGGAATTTGGAATCTGAGCATGCAGAGATTTCGCTTGAGAATAATAAGATTTAGGGTCTTCCGCCTTTACGTTCGTTGGACAAACGATCACTTCAGCACCTAAAGCCCTAAGCGCGTTCAATTTTTCTGTTGAAATCTTCGAAGGAACACACAAAATGCAGCGATATCCCTTAATAACAGCAATCATAGCCAAACTAAATCCAGTATTCCCAGAAGTAGTCTCGATAATAGTACCACCAGGAGTTAATTTCCCTGATTTTTCAGCATTCTCAATCATAAACAAGGCAATACGATCCTTAGCTGATTGTCCAGGGTTAAAAGCCTCAACCTTAGCGTATAGCGTTCCTTTTATCCAGTTGCTAAACTTGTTTAGTCTGATCAATGGAGTATTTCCAATGACGTCTATCACACTATCAAATCTGTTCAGTTTCCTGTTCATAAGTAGGAAATTAGAAATTTAGTCCTAAACACCAAAATGATTGAAGGTTTAATTGCAAAATTAAAATTGGTGCGAAATTAGCAGAACTAACAGATAATAGTTAATTTTTCACTGAATCTGTACAATTACCGGGACAATTAAACACTAAACCGCTCTATTTTGAAAGAGAAAAAAACGGTCTTAAAAGTTGCGAAAAAAGCAGCGGCCAAGCTTGTCTTGAAGGCACGTCTATTGCTAATCCAAGACAATCAAATCCTTTTACTAAAGCAAACTAACTCTAATGGTGGCAACTATTCCTTAATTGGCGGAACTGTTGAAACTTATGAATTGGTTCGTGAGTCATTAAGGAGGGAGTGTTTAGAAGAAGCAGGAATATTATTGAAAAAAGGGGATTTAAGACTTGTCCACACGCTACATAAAAAGAAATTGTCTGATACTAGGGTTGTGTTGTACTTTGCTGCCATCAGATGGAAAGGAAAGCCAAAAAGCTTGGAGCCTAAGAAGTTCAAATCAGTAAGCTGGCATCCAATCAAAGTATTGCCAGTACCTATGTCACCTACGGTACTTCATGTCCTCCAAATGTATCGCGAGGGTATTCCATTTTCAGAAATAGATGTTCGAAAATCAAAAACCGCTACTCCAAAGTATTGAAATAGCGGTTTTTGTTGCTAGAAGTAGTTAGATCTAGTTGTTTGGCAACGATACTTTAGTCGCCTTAATGGCTCTTTTAGATTCAGCCTTCATACTGGCTTTTCCAGCTTTTCCAGCTTTTGAAGCACAACATCCAGGCTTAGCACCAGCACAACAAGCCTTTTTGGCACTTGCCTTTGAACCTTCTTTTGCCATATTCATATCCTCTCCACCCATTGCTGAAGGGGAAATATTTACAAATTTCGCAGCAGCGGCATCATAGCTTACTTCAGCGAAGCTTACTTTTCCACTTACTTCACAAGTATTTTTACGAAAATAGGAAACTGCGCCAGAATCAGCACATTGCCTTCTTTCGATAGATTCATCCATTGAGGCAACTTTAGCCACATATGTATCATCAACAGTCGCTTTGGAAGCCACAGTTGACTTTAGACAAGTTTTTGCACAAGATTT
>CALGJW010000577.1 GCA_937930025.1 uncultured Saprospiraceae bacterium
CGGAGAAGTTTTGAATAATGGAGGTTTTGAAGGAGCAAACTTATTGAGAAGTGTGGAAGGAGAATCTTTGAATCACTTTTTTGGATTGGTTAGATTAGGAATTTTTCAAAGTGAAGAAGAAGTGCTAACATCACCTTTGCAAGAAGGAGCTCAACCGGGTGATATTAAATTTGCTGACCTTTCTGGTCCTGAAGGAATTCCTGATGGAGTGATTGATGATTTAGATAAAACCATTATTGGAAATCCTATTCCAGATATTACTTATGGATTTTCATTAAATGCTAGTTATAGAAATTTTGATGCAACCATTTTTGTAAATGGAATGCAGGGAAATGAAATCTACAATACCAATATTTGGGATTTAGAAGGAGGAAGAAGATTCTTCAATGCTGGACCTGAAGCATTGAATGCTTGGACTCCTAACAATACAGATACAACTATTCCGCGTATCACTACCGACCCTCAAAATCTATTGCCTTCCAATCGATTTATAGAAGATGGTTCATTTATGAGATTGAAAAATATTACATTAGGTTATTCGCTCCCTGGTTTAGGAAAAGATAATAAAACTAATATTCGATTTTACGTAAGTGGACAAAACTTATTGACAATTACAGATTACAGTGGTCTTGATCCAGAGGTAGGTGCTTCTGCTTTAGTCGGTAACAATGGATCTCAAGTGGGAATTGACAGAGGAAATTACCCGCTTTCAAAAACATTTATTGGTGGAATTCAAATTAAATTTTAATAAAATGAAATTGAATAAAATATTAATAACAATCAGCATAATTATTTTCACAATAATTTCCTGTAAAGATAGTCTGGAGATAACCAATCCAAATGAACTATCTGATTCTACTTTTTTTAAGCGTCCTGAACAATTGCAATCTGCCGTAGATGCCATCTATGCTAATTTGCAAACGGAAGCTTTATTCTCTAGAGTGTGGTACTATATGTACGACAACATGTCTCATGAAGTAGAGGTCAATCCTCAACATGAAGCGAACAAACGAGTTTACTTTGACTTCAATTACAATGCAGAAGATGGATATATTTTTCAGTATTGGGACAATTGTTTCAGAGGAATTAACAAAGCCAATTTTGTAATTCAGAATGAAGCCAATTTTGAAAATGTTTCTGAGGACATTATCAATAAATCAGTTGGAGAAGCAAAATTCATGAGAGCGTTTTACTACTCTATGTTGGTGACTCGATTTGGTGGCGTTCCACTTTATATTGAACCTACAGGTGAGGGACAACCTCGTGCTACAGAAACAGAAGTGTATGAGCAAATTTTTGCTGACTTAGAAGCTGCTGCTAATAGCCTTGGTAGCAAAGCCAATACGGATGGTGGACGACCTTCTGCGGGTTCTGCATTAGGATTGTTAGGGAAAATGTATTTATACCAAGGACGTTGGTCAGATGCTAAATCAGCTTTCGATAGAATGTCTGGATATGCATTGGCTAGTGACTATGAAGCAAATTTCTTGGAAGAAACAGAATTCAATATTGAGTCTGTTTGGGAACTTAATTTTACCCTTGCTTTCGGAGCAACTACAGATTGGAGTGGCGTAGGAACTGGAACAGGAATTCATGAGTATAGTTTTAGAGGACAAGATATGGGATGGAACGATTGGTTTAATTCTTACCCTTCTCAAGATTTAGTTGACGAATACGAAGACAATGATCCTCGATTGAATGATAATTTTTATTTCAATGGAGACATGTTTAACAATGATACGGAGACAGTGCAGTTACCATTAGAAAGAACTGCTGCTTGGAAAAAATACCAATTGTACTACAAGCAGCCGAATGAAAATCAGGCATCTGGAATTAATTGTCGAATTATCAGATATGCAGATGTATTGTTAATGAAAGCGGAAGCGGAGAATGAATTAGGAAATGCTCAAGCGGCTATCGACTTATTGAATCAAGTTCGGGACCGAGTTGGAATGCCTAATTATGGCACTGCAGCGATGGATGCTATTTATCCAGTTGGTAACAAACAACAAATCTTCGAAGCAATTGTACATGAGCGAAAAGTAGAATTAGCAGGAGAGCAAGTACGTTTTGATGATTTGATTCGATGGGATTTGGCAGAGGAAAAATTAGGTCCATTTGGATTTAGAAAAGGAACGCATGAACGATTTCCAATTCCTTTTCAAGAAATTAATACGAACCCTAATATTTCAGAGGGAGATCAAAACCCTGGATTCTAAATAAAATTATTGTGACGTTAACATCTAAGCATAAGTTTGTAAGTACGTTGTTACTCATCTTGATCTTTTCTGACTGCAAGGAGAACCAAGAAGGGGTAAGCACACGCTTCAAACGCTTAGGTGTTAATGAAACAGGTGTTGATTTTAACAATACAATTACAGAAACGGAAGCTATTAATTATTTTACTTATCCTTATCTCTATATGGGAGGAGGAGTGGCCATTGGCGACATTAATAATGATGGGCTTCAAGATTTGTATTTCACTTCCAATATGGGAGAAAATAAATTATACTTGAA
>CALGJW010000578.1 GCA_937930025.1 uncultured Saprospiraceae bacterium
AAGTAATAAAGTGCATGGCTTTTCTATTTTTGTGGTCATAACTAAAATCATTTATGAAGTTAATAGACGGAAAAGCGCTCGCTCAGACGATAAAAGGGGAAATCAAAGCTGAGGTGGAGAAATTAGTTGGAGAAGGAATGAAAAAACCTCATCTAGCCGCAGTGCTAATCGGAAGTGATCCGGCAAGTCAAGTATATGTTCGAAATAAAGTCCGTTCCTGTGATCAAGTCGGTTTCACCTCTACCTTAATCAATAGACCTGAATCAATTACCCAGGAAGAATTATTGCATATCATAGATCAGCTCAACACAGATGAAGATATTGATGGATTCATTGTTCAACTTCCTTTGCCAAAACACTTGAATGAAGAAGAAGTAACTTTAGCAATCGATCATCGCAAAGATGTTGATGGATTCCATCCTATGAATATCGGTCGAATGGCTCAAGGACTTTCAAGCTATTTACCAGCCACTCCATATGGCATACTTCAAATGCTAGAGCGTAATGACATAGAGACCCAAGGAAAAGAAGTGGTCATCTTGGGAAGGTCAAATATTGTAGGTACGCCTATGAGCATTTTGCTATCTAGGAAAGCTAAGAACGGTAATGCTACTGTTCAACTATGCCATAGCAGAACAGTTGACATCCCGGGACATTGCAGAAAAGCTGATATCTTAATCGCTGCTATCGGCAGAGCGAATTATGTAACTGCAGATATGGTTAAGGAAGGAGCGGTGGTTATCGATGTGGGAATTAATAGAGTAAATGACCCAAGTAAAAAGAAAGGATACCGACTGGATGGCGATGTGCATTTTGAGTCCGTTGCTCCAAAATGCAGCTACATTACACCGGTTCCGGGGGGAGTTGGACCAATGACAGTCTGTTCATTAATGATGAATACTTTAAAATCTTGTAAAGGGGAGGTATATCCCAAATAACATGGATTATTTCAAATTCATCTTGCCAGGGGATAGTTCCCAGCAAGAAATCTATATCGCACTATTGGCGAAGCTGCCCTTCGACACCTTTCAGGAACAAACAGAACATCTAGAGGCCTATGTCGCTAAAGAAAAATGGAATGTAACCTTCGAAAATGAGCTTAAAGGAATACTTGAGCAATTTGACGGTACCTATGAAAGAATGGAAATTCCACACCAAAATTGGAATCAAGTATGGGAATCAAGTTTTGAACCTATCCTTATTCCTGGAAAATGTTTAGTTCGTGCCGAGTTTCACGCTTCACACCCCAATATTCCCCATGAAATTGTAATTCAACCTCAAATGGCTTTTGGAACCGGTCACCATGCCACTACCTATTTGGTCATGGAACAAAGCTTCAATATTGATTTTATTGACAAAAAGGTCCTTGATTATGGCTGCGGAACAGGGATATTAGCGATTTTGGCTTCAAAATTGGGAGCTATAACTATTGATGCGATCGATAACGATCCACTTTCCACCGAAAATACCACCGATAACCTGATAATCAATGAAATAACCAATGTACAAACCTATTTGGGTACATTAGAAAAATTGGTTGATAATCGTTATGATGTTATCTTAGCGAACATCAATCGAAATGTACTTTTAGGCAGTGCAAACACGTTATTTCAACAGCTATCAACAAATGGAATTCTACTAGTTTCTGGACTTTTAGATCAAGATGAGTCTGTGATTCTAAAACAGTATGAAGCTTCAGGATTTCGATTGGACCAAATCTTCCGAAAAAACGGATGGATTTGTATTCAATTTCAAAAGGCATAGATGATTTAATCATGCTAATTTTTCATGCAAAATCGGTATACACATCATGTATAGAATTTTATTGTTTGTACTATTCTTAGTGGCTTCAACCACAAATGTTGCATTCGCTCAGACACCAACAACTTTTTCCGAAAATAGAAGTTCATTTCTTTCTGAGATGGAAACTTTTATGACAGCGTCTAAGCGACCTGCGCTGGTTGAGGCATTTGAGACATTTGAAGTTGAATTTCAAAAATCAACGTTTACAGATGATGAATTCAAACAGATGTTAGAAGCCTCTAACAAAATGTTGTCCTTAAAACTAAATACATCCACGTATTTTGTTCCATTTTTAAAAACGATTGCAGCACTAAAAAATCAGCCCCAACCAGAAGGAACTTTCAAGTCTTGGAATACGGTATACCTAAGTTTCCTTAATGATATTCCCAATCGAAAATTTAAACCAATCAGTGAATTTCTTTCCTTTTCTTCTACTTTTTTTGAATCCAATTATTTAAAGTATGGAAAAACCGGTGTCTCATGGTTTGGAAATGCCGAGAGATTTAAGATTAAATATGAAGAAAACATTCCCGCAATAGAATTTGAAATAGTGGACTTAATGGCAGTAAGAAAGTCTGATTCAATAGAAATATTAAAAACCAAAGGTACTTATTTCCCCTTGCTGAAAATATGGAAGGGAGAAGGAGGTCAAATAAACTGGGATCGCACGAAGACAGCAGAATCAAAAACCATTGCAACTTTAAAGTCCTATGAAATAGATGCAACCAAACCTTTTTATTCCGCAAAAGAAGTGACATTAAGTTATCCAGATTTATTGCCGGGTAAAAAAATAGTGGGTTCTTTCGAAGATAAAATAATGACAAAGACTGCTAAGGACCCTTCTTATCCGCGATTTGAAAGTCAAGATGCAATAGTAGAAATTACTGAAATTGGTGAAGGCATAACTTATAAAGGAGGATTTAGATTACAGGGAAAAACTGTATATGGCTTTGGATCTTCTGACCAAAAAGCCAATATCGAAATTGTAAATAAAGGAACAAGTCAAATTTTTCGAGCCGACGCAGAATTGTTCGTCATTAGAAAAGGGGAGCGTTTAAGTGGTGAGGCAGTAGATTGTTCAATTTATTTCGATCAAGATTCAATTTATCACCCATCGGTAAATGTGAAAATGCAAATTGTCGATCAAATGATGACTTTGAGTCGAGGAAAAAGAGGAAATGATAGAAATCCTTTTTACGATTCTTATCATAAGATAAATATTGATGTCAATAGCATAAAATGGAATTTGGCCCAAGACTCAATATTTTTTGGAGGCAAATCAGTAAGTTTTACAACTGCAAATAAAGATGTTACATACGAATCATTTAATTTCTTTCAGGAGGCCGACTACGAAAGATTACAAAATATAGCTTCGACTAATCCACTTACCGTAATTCGAGGGATGGCCGATCAACAAGGAGATAATTTTTTGGATGCTCATTCGCTTGCCACAAAATTTAATTCCCAATTTGATGCTTCCAGTATTCAGTCCCTTTTATACGATTTGGTAGCTAAAGGATTTGTGAATTACAATTCTGAAAAACAAGTGGTCGAAGTAAAAGAAAAAGTTTTCCATTATACAAATGCTAGTATGAAAAAAGTGGATTATGATATTTTGAAAATATTGTCATCTACGGAGAAAACAAATGCTGTAATGGATCTTAAGAACAAGCAAATTATTTCTGGAGGAGTGTCTGCCATTGAGTTCTCTCAAAGTCAAAAAGTAGCTTTAAAGCCATTTGCAAAGGAAATTGTTCTCAAGAAAAATAGAGACATGGATTTCGACGGTAAATTGTTCGCAGGATATACAGTTTACGAAGGAAAGGATTTTCATTTCGATTATGAGGGAAATCAAATCATAATGGATTCCATTCGGTATTTTGATTTGTTTGTACCGACTGAAGCCGAAGATGAAAACGGTGACCCCGTTGCAGTAAGTATTGCTTCAAGATTGGAAAATGCAAATGGAGTGCTCTTAATTGATGCGCCTAATAATAAATCTGGAAGAGAGGACATTCCGGTTTTTCCTTCTTTTCAGTCCAAAGAAAATTCATTTGTATATTATGACGATACGACCATACTTTCTGGTATTTACAAACGAGATTCTTTCTTTTTTAGCGTAGATCCTTTTAGTTTCAATGGATTGGATAATTATGAAAAAGAAGATTTAAGTTTTAAAGGAACGATGGTTTCGGCAGGTATTTTTCCTGACTTTGAAGAAACCCTTGTCCTTATTGAAGAAGAATATTCTCTTGGCTTTAATACAACAACTCCTAGTAGCGGTTATCCGGCATATAGCAAAAAGGGTCTTTTTACAGGTGATATTTCTTTGAGTAGAAAAGGATTTAATGCAGTAGGTCAACTCGATTATTTGGGAGCAAGTCTACAGTCAAATGATATAATTCTTCGACCTAAAAGGTTGACGGCAACAGCTCAAAGGTTTGACCTTGTAGAAAGCCGAAATGGAGATGTCCCCTTTCCTCAAGCAAAAGGTTTGGAAGTTTCTATAGACTGGCAACCTTATCAGGATAGTATGTTTGTACGTTCAGACAAAGAGGATTTTGCGCTCTTCAAGGCAGGATCACATAATCTGAATGGTATGTTGATATTGACACCTTATGGCTTAAATGGTCGTGGCGATTTCAATTGGGAACTGGGTAATTTATCTTCTAATCTTATGTCATTTGGTGCTTTTTCTACCTCGGCAGATACAGCCAATCTAGAGATAAAAACTTTTGATAAAAATGATTTGGCATTTGATACTAAGAATGTTAATGCGGAACTTGATTTTGAACAACAGTTGGGAAAAGTAAAAGCGAATAACGAAGGAGAGTGGACAACTATGCCTTATAATCAATATCAAACCAGTTTGGATGAGTTTGTATGGGATATGAAACAAGCCACTGTTACTTTTCAAAATGAGGCTAAACTCTTAGGGAACTTTAGATCTATTCACCCTGATCAGGATTCATTAATTTTTCAAGGGAATACAGCTTTTTATGATTTAAAAACGAGTGAATTAAAAATTGGAGGTGTCCCCTTCATCAAGGCCTGTGATGCCTTCGTCTATTTACCAGAAGGAAAGGTTGAAATAAAACCTGGAGGAGACATTACGGAATTGGAAGGTTGTAGAATTGTAGCGGATACCATTAATAAATATCACGTTATTAATAGAGCCAAAGTAAAAATAAAAGGAAGAAAAAGTTATACTGCTTCAGGTTTTTATGAATATAATATTGGTGTAAGAGAGCAAGACATTGAGTTCAATGATATTATTGGTGCTAGAGTTGGAAAAGGAAAACAATCTGAAAAACGAACGGTAACTCGGGCAACAGGAATAGTTGAAAAGGGTAGTGGTTTCTATATGGATGAAAATATTCAATACAACGGGAAAATATCCTTAAGTGCTGAAAAGAAAAATTTAGACTTTGAAGGCTTCGCAAAAATAAATTCCCCGATTCTTCCAAATGCTAATTGGTTTTCAATTTCTTGTGAAGCCGACAAAAAGAATTTATCATTTCCGTTTAAGACTCCTAAAACTTACGAAGGGGAGCCTTGTGCAGCTGGTATCTTCTTAAGTAAAGAAACGGCTAAAATGTATCCTAGCTTTTTAATGCCAAAATACTTTAGAAAAGATCGAGCAATTTTTGATGCAGGCTCAAATGGAAATGCCCTTTTTAAACATAATAAAAAATTAGATCAATTCTTTTTCGGAGATTCTACTACGGTATTAGATCCTAAGATCGCTGGAAACTTACTAACCTTAGGTAATAAGTCCGGAAGATATTCTGCTGTTGGAAAACTAAATCTTGGCTCAGGCTTAAAGTATATGTCTGCATTGGCCGCCGGCGAAATTAGTGGAATTGTAAATGAAAATACTGGTAATCCGGACGTAGAATTAATGAATCATGAAATGGAGATGAAAGCTATGGTTGGACTAACCATAGATATTCCTGAAAAATTACTTAAAGTAATTATCACAGATTTGCAAAGTTCTAGTTTTGATGCGCGTCCAGTGGACTATAACAAAGAACATGACTTTTATACTAAGACATTCCCCACTTTTATAGACGATAAAGCAGTTCGTGAAACTGAATTATCGGAACTAAGAACCTTAGGAATGGACTTGCCTTCGAAATACAATCCTTTCGCTTTCCTTTTTAGTCAGCTTAACTTGGAATGGAATGCCGAATATCAATCCTTTATTAATTCAGCCGATAAAGTATCCCTAGCATCTGTTTCGGGAGTCCCGATTAACAGAATATTGAAATGTTATATCGAATTTAAAATGCCTAGTAACGAAGATGATAGAGTATACCTTTATTTGATTTCTCCAAGTGAGGATTGGTACTTTTTCTCCTATAAAGGAGGCATTCTAAGCACCGTTTCTTCTAATACTAGATATAATGATATCCTTCTCGGGATGAAGCCTAAAGAACTCGTGAAAAAAATGAAAGATGGAGAATTTTATGAAATTCAGCCATTAAATCCGAATTCTGCACAACTTTTTGTCAATCGAATAAAAGCTGCAAAGTCGAATTGAACACCCTAAATACATATTGGCTTTTGGTATGATTTTGGCCCTAAATTCTTCTAAGCATTAGGTTTAGTTCATCTAGATCTATGTTTAATTTATATGTGGTTGATTATCAGAATTTTATGATAATTGGTGCATTGAAGTTTTTAGTTGAAAATCCCTTTAGCTTCATACGAAATCCGTTTTCTCTGGATTTTGATGGGCTTTTTGGGCTTTCAAGAAACAAAATCTCGGTATGACTAAACACGTAATCTTTCTAAGTAGCTTGCTGCTTTTAGGGCTTTCCCTATCAGCTCAAAATAATCTGGATGTTAATTTTCAGACTATTCCAACTTTTCTCAATGTTTGTGGTAATTCAGATCAAGAAGTAGTAACTGTTTCAGTGAATGCTAATTCGAGTGAAATTCGATCAAATATTGAAGCCACAGTGCGTCTTTTTAAAGGAGTTGAACTAGTTAGCTTTAATGCTGCGGCTTCTTCTCCTGGGGTAACTCTAATCGATGGTTCTGATCCGCAAAATCCAATAATTGGTATTCCAGATCTTGATCCTACGGGAATAAATAAAGTCGATATCGGACTCGAGGTCAGAGCCCTTTGTGAATATATCGATACGCTACAATCAGGAACAGGTATTTTCGATGTTGTTGATACTTGGGAAATTACTTATGACTTAGAAACTTCAAATGGACTGACAGAATCTGATCAAACAGGTTTATATCGTGATGCATTGGCCTTTCCGATTTTTAACGTAGATGTCGATAACACCTTTGGACCGGCTAAACTAAACGATTGTTATTCTAGAGATATAACTATTCAGAATTCTGGATTAGCCGGTTTTGTTGATACCTTGTTCTATGAAAATATTCAAGGAGCTGGCGTTCAAATAAATTCAATATCTGTTAACGGAAATCCAGTCACATTTAGCAAAGCAGAAATGAATGGAGATACTATCATCAGCTTTGGTTTAAGTGCAGCAGAATTTATTAGTATCGTAGGCGGAGATGGAGATGCCTTTTTTGATCCAAATGAAACCGTTACCATCACAGAGGATTTATGTTTGATAGATTGTTTGGGAGATCGAGCAAGTACGCATAATTTTTCTTGGGGGTGTGAAAGTCGTTTTTGTGAAACAGCGACTGCAGCGGACTTTGTTACTGTTGGTCAAGGAGCACCAGATGTTCAGATTAATCCAATCGGTTCAATTCCTGAAGAGTTTGTTGGCTACTGCCAAAGAGGAAACAAGTCGTTGGTTTTTACTAACGATGGAATTGAAGTTGATCCAGGATTCGCAACTATGCTAGATGTTTCTGTTGGAATTAGTGTTGGTCACAATGGATCTATCGGTTTTTTAACAGACGGTGCATTTACGATCTCAGAAGTTTATATCGCTGGAGTGTTAATCACTGCTCCAACTTACCTTATCGATTTGGATAATCACCCGCAATTTTTAGGAGTAGATCCTGATGGACCAGGTGTAGGTTTGTCAGATTTTGATTTGGACGGTTATTTCGATGATTTAGAACTGGGACAATCTTTGGAAGTAACGGTTTACTTTGATTTGGATTGTTCAGTGGCCCAAGGAATAGATAACAGATGTGAAAATCCGTTGTCAACTAATTTCTCCGGAATTGCGAACTATACGAACTTATGTGGAGATAGATTGGAAAGACTAAACTTGAACTATAGTTTTGTAGACAACAAAAGATCAGAAGATTCTTTTGATACTGATACAGATGCTTTCATGGACACAGATACTTTCTTCCTCCATTTAGAAGAAAGAAGAAAGGTAGATAATTTTGCAAGAAGTTGTTCCGATTCTGAAGTTTTTAGAATTCAAGTTGTTTTACCTCCGGGGATAGACTTTTTACCAGGAGCAACAACATTCGCCGTTGGTGATGCTGGATCGCTATTACCCTTATTATCAAACGTAATCTCAAACGATACTTTGTATTTAGAATTTGATTCAGCTCCTCCGGGATTAGATCAAATTCAAAATTTACACGATATTAATTTAGCTTTTCAAGCAAATTGTACAGCGAATGTAGGACCAACATTATTTCCATTTCAATGGTCGCATTATTGTCCGGATTGTGATTGCGAGCATGTCTGGCATTGTGAAGAATTTGTTGGACCGGTTATTCATACAACGAATCCTCCTTGTCCTCCACTCGTTTGTCCAGTTGGAGTACAATCTACAGGTTTTGATGTGGTTAGAACAACTTTTGGTTTTAATGATGTGAATTATACTTCACCTATGGATGCCAATTCTGCAAACACAAAAGCAGCATTAGCTTGTGATAGTGTGGAAATGAGTATTCCAAATATTATTGGTGATACTCCTTTGACCGATAGTATCGGTATGTTGATTACTTATAACAATCCTGATGGTTCTTTATCAGCCGATGAAACTTTTATTTTCGCTGAAGGTAATTTAGAAATTATTCAAGGCCTGACTGTTACCAACTGTGCAGTAAGTACATCAGATTTGACAGTGACCTCGATTGATTCAACGAAATTTTTGAATTTCGATCTTAATAATTGTTTGTTAGCAAACGGTATTACTTTAATGCCCGGGGATCAAATTAATTTTGTTGGGAAGTTTACTATCAACCCTGATGCGCCATTAGAATCTTCAAGATTTTCTAGTGTAGGAAATTTACGTGGATATGGGTACGCAATAGTTGACGGTGTTGAGTATGCTTGTGATAATTATGGTGATAGCTTCTCAATAGGTTCATTGCAAATAAATGCAAGTTATCCAAACGCTAGTACTCAAATTAGAGGTTGTCAAGAAGTGGCCTTAAGTGTATTGATATTTTCTCCTTTAACGGATTACACAGATGTGTTTGGTTTTGAGCATAGACCAGTGATTAAGGTGGATTCTGTAGTGATTGATTACGATCCTACGATCTTACAAGCATTTGGACAATTTCAGCCATTTTATACTATGCCGGATCACCCTTTTTATGGTGATTCTCCGGTTCCACTTCCATCACTGGATAATGGAACTCCCGGTAGGTATGTTATCTATTTGGACACCTTAGATTGGGGACCTTCTTTGGTGAGAAGTACAGCGACTAATCCTTTTAATTTTACCATTCTTGCTGTACCAAACTGTCAAACTGACTTTGGGAATGCTACGGGTGGAAATATATATCCTTTTAATCCAGGGCTTAACTTTTATGAATATGCCTATGCCTTAGACTACGGCGATGGATCTTGTGCAAATTATTTGGAAGAATCTACTGTTGGGCAAACCATCCAATATGGCAATCCTCCAGAGATGAATTTCATTCCGGTTTCTTCTCCGACTTATACCTTATTGAGGGATACTGCAGAATTTACCGTCCAATATTGTAATACAACCAATGATGCGGACATTGGGACTTCCTGGTTTGCTATAGAAGATACTTTCGGATTTGTAGAAGTAGTTTATGCTGAAGATATCAGTCTTCCAACTACTCCTGTTCAATTAACCATTAATAATTATGGCTCATTGGGTAATCAGTATTTTATGACTACTGATGGGATGAAAAAAGTTGATGGAGCGAACGGCTTGGAAGAAATTTGTAACACCATTCGAATTAAAGCTATTGTTACTGAATGTGGAACTTTAGATTTTGTAGCTAAGGCTGGATGGGATTGCTTAGTACCTGATGCAAGTTGGACACCAGAAGATTATGATCCTTGTGTTGATCATGAAATTCCAATGTCAATCATTGTAAGAGAACCTTTCATTGATGCAGATATAGAACAAGAACCTTTGACAACCGTGGAGCTTTGTGAAGAAAACGAAATTGTTGTAAGAGTTAAAAATACACAGCAGGGTACATTGTATGACATGGAATCAAATTTTACGCTTCCGATTGGAGTAAATTTAGTTCCTGGAAGTTTTGAAATTGCATATCCTCATACTGCGGCATACTCGGCCATACCATCTGATCCATCTGCAAATGGTTCAAATGCATTGGGTGATATATTCACCTATTCCGATTTTGCTCCACTAAGTACCTATCTTGATGACAATGGGCTTCGAGGAGATAACGCAGTTATGCCAACCGACTCCAACGAATTTTTAATTCGCTTCAGAATAAATACCGACTGTGACTTTGTAGCTGAAAATAGAGTCTATTTTTCTTTCACAGGTGTAAAAAGTTGTGGAGATGTTTCCAATACGGAATCTGGAGAAACTATTCCTTTGTCAATTTTAGGTTTACCTGACCCATCAGACAATAGTTTTGATGTTGGTTTTGAGCCAGGAACAGGTTTGGTTCCAGGTCAAATTAGTACCATCGGAATAAACGTAACGAATACGAATGCTAATGCGACGGATGCGGATGATTATATAAGAATTGAATTACCGAACAATGTAATTTATCAACCAGGTTCAAGTGTGGGTGTTCAGCCGTCTGGCTGGATTCCAGGAGATCCAGTACAATTAGTAAATAGTGGAAATATTATTTACACTTGGCCATTACCTATAGGGTTGTCTCAGTCTGAAACGGCAATTCTAACCTTTCAGGTTTTATCTCCAACATTCGCTTGTAATATTTCTGATTTAGATGTAAATCTTAATACCATAGTAAGAACAGTTGTTACTTGTACGGCCACTGCATCGACCTGTGAAATTGAGGCGAATACTTCATCAAATAATGGATTTGCATCTACATTGAATGTGCTTCAACCAACATTGGAATTTGCCAACGTAAGCTATACTTCCGAATGTTTAGATGGTGTTTCTGAAACTGTTTTCATCGATGGACAATTGTACAATGCGGGAGATCCTGTGTTAGCAACAAACATAAACATTAATTTCTATTTTGATAATGATGGTTCTGGAACAATTGAAGGAACTGAACCACTGGTAGGAACTACTATGGCAACTGGTCCGGTTCCAAGTTTAGGCACTGTAGATTTTAGTTTTACCGGTGCAATTGATTTGACTCAAATTTGTTCAATCATTGCTCAAGTTGATACTACTGGTCTGGGTGTTTGTGGAGTGGGAGAGACGAGCCTTGGAGATCCTGTTTTATTGAACGCTGGAGATGATGAGCTTTTCTGTGCTGCCTTACCAACCACTATTAGTACTAACTTAGGAGATGTCGCTTGCGATGGTCTTGCTGGGTATACTTTTAGTTGGTCTGCAATTGCACCAGCTTCTACAACTGATTTAAGTGCGACGGATATTGCAAATCCTCTTCTTACGGTTCCACATGATGCTTTAGTGCAAGACACCTTACAATATGTTTTATCTACCACTAGAAATGCATGTGGGTCTACCTTGACAACAGTTGATACAGTTTCTATCATTCGAGGAATCGCAGTCGTTTTAGATGTAACTAGTCCTGTAATTACTTCAGCTGGAGTTCCGGTTATGATCGATGCTAATCCGGTTAGTGGAGTAGGACCAATAACTTATACTTGGACGCCGAGTTTAGGTTTAAGTGATCCTTCGATTGCGAATCCTATTGCCACGGTTACTCAAACAACAACCTTTACAGTTGAAGCAACTTCGGCCATTGGATGTTCGGCGACAGCAAATATTGTAGTGACCGTAGAAAACTGTATTGATCCTGTAGCTAATTCTATCATATTAACCGAAACGAATTGTGCTGCTGAAAATGGCTCAGCATTAATCAGATTGGCACAAGATGAAGCAAATTATCAATTTACTTGGACACCAGATATTGGAACTGCCAATGCTATTGGAAATGAAAGAACTGATTTACCGGCAGGATCTTATTCGGTTCAAGTTGAATCAATTGGAATTATAGGTTGTGATACAGAAGTTAATTTTATCATTTCAGCATATGATGGTCCAGAAGTGGATACCATGACTACGGCTGCGACTTGTTCAGCAGCAGATGGTACAGCTACTTTAACGCCATCTAATTTAGTTTATGAATGGAGTGATACAGGTACGGGTGATACAAGAACTGATTTGACCGCTGGCACTCATTACGTAACTGCTTATGATGCAGCAGATCCAGCTTGTTATAATGTTGTTGAAGTTAAGATTGGAGAAATCTCCTTATTGACTGCAACGGTAACAGTTAACAATGACGCAACTTCTTGTACAGCAACAGATGGTTCTGCAACTATAAATGTACTTGGAGGATCTGGAACTTATACTTTCAGCTGGCCTTCAGGAATGGCAACGGATAATAATCTGGGCGCAGGAGTACATGTCGTTACCATAACAGACACTGATCCTAATGCATGTAGTACCGAAGTCATTTTTGCAATAAATGGAGGAACAGACTTAGTGACTGTTTCGAATATTGCCACATCTGATTTGCTTTGTGCAGGTGATGAAAATGGAAACATAGATTTCAATGTGGTATTCGATCCAATTGACTTCGTTCCAACGGACACAATAATTACTAATGGAGTTGATACTTTTAATAATGGAATGCTTCCAGGAGGATCTTATTGTATACTAATTGTGGATGCCACAGATTGTATTGGAGGTTCTTTATGTTTTGACATTGTCGAACCAGATCCATTACAATTAGTTTTCACAGTGACCTCGCCTTGTCCAGATAATGGAGAAATTGAATTAACTGTCAATGGTGGTAGTCCAGCTTATATGGTGGATTGGTCTGACATTATTGGTAACAACGATATTGAAGATCGAACTGGACTTGATGTAGGAACATACGCTGTGATTGTTACAGATGCAAATGGATGTTTTGTAAATGAAAATGAATTAATTCTAAATACTTGCCCTACAGCTTGTGACTACTTCTTTGGATTGGATACATTGATAACGATGACAGCGGATTGTCAGGATATCACTACCATATGTTTGGATATCACTTCTGATGATATTTCAGATTTTGTCGTACGGGATAACGGAGTGATATACACTGGCAACTACGTTGGATGTAATTTCGATACTACTTTCTCTTATGTTTATACTAATGTAATATTGAATCTCCCAGCTCCTTATACAGTAACTAGCTGGTTTGTTGGAGCAACAGAATTTAGCGGTGATTTCGCAGATTTTCAAGCATTAACGGATTCTATGAATGTTTGGGATCCAACAGGAAATTGGATGTTGGAAGCCACTGCCAATTCAATCATAGGTGGATCACCAGGAACTGTCTACGGTAGCTTAGCTATTGAAAGTCAGAGTGGATTTGACGTACCACCAATTGAGGCCTTCGAAACAATTTCACCAAATTCGTTAGCATTGGAGATTGCTCCAGGGCAACACCTCATTGAAGTGACAGATACTACCCATGGTTGTTCAGACCTTCTTTATGTGGATATCTACTGTCCTCCATATCAGCAGCAATATGACACCCTCTGTATTTTGGAGGCTGGATCGTTTGTGATTGATACTTCAAGACTCAATTTAGAAGGAACAGTGATCTCCTCAAGTAGTATTTGTGGAACTAGCGTGATTGACGATCCAGTAATATTCAGTTATGATCCTTTAACTTGGACGATTGAGTATGGTGGAAATATCGAAGGCTCGGATACGGCTTGCATAGAATTTACAACAGACATGGGAAGTATTGATACTATCTTTTTCTATGTTACCGCAGAAGAATGCGTAAGCTACATTTGTGATTCAGTTTATATATTGCAAACGAAAGAATACTGTTTAGATGATAGTAATCTCTCTGGGCCTATAACCGAAATCTCAAACATTTGTGAAGATCAATCTGGAACATCTGCCGAAGTTCTATGGGACCTTGCTACAGGTTGTGTTCAATTCACAGGAATCGAATTGGGAATAGATAGTGCCTGTATTAAGTTCTGTGATCAATTTGGAAATTGTGATACGACCTATTTATGTTTCGAAACAGTTCCGTACTTTGATCCGCCAGTGGCAAACAATGATCCTTGTGATAGTACTTATGCCGGACAGCCAATGGTTATTGATTTCAAAGCGAATGATATTCTCTTTGGTGGCATTGATACCGCATACATCTTAGACGCTCCTCAGTATGGCACAATTGGAAGTTTGGGCAACAATGAGTTAAATCCAGATTGTACCGCGACCTATACAGCCGATGAAGATGTCTGTGAAAGATATGATGAATTCAGCTATGTGGTCTGTACGCCAAATGGATGTGATACAGCAACCGTTTGTATTTGGGTTCAATGTTCAGATATAATTATCTACACGGCAGTATCACCAAACGGAGATGGAGTAAATGATGTCTTCTACATTGGAGGTATTGAAGAATATGAAAATAATACGGTGCAAATATTCAATCGTTGGGGTAACCTGGTTTATTCTACTACTGGATATAAGAATGAATGGGATGGTAAATGGAATGATAGCCGTGATGTCCCAGACGGAACTTATTATTATATCCTCAATCTTTTTGATGAAGAGGGTAGAGTATTCAACGGATATTTCGAACTCTATAGATAATAGAAATTTAGAATTAAAAGCATAAAAGAAAAGGTCGTTCATCTGAACGGCCTTTTTTTATTTGCCTCCGTTGGTAATCTACTTAAGGACACTTTCACATGCCTTTCTATCGCAAATTATTATGTAGACCTCGCTCATTTAGCAAGTATAAAATAGAAAAGGCCGCCTCATGAAATTGAGACAGCCTTTTGGGGTAAGGTGTTTTCCAATGTTATGGAAAGTTATTTTTAGGGTGTGTTTCTATGCTATCTCGGATTTATTCATCCACGGTTTTTCTAACAAATCAATTAATCCTTGGGCGGTAAAATTTTCAAACTTTTTTTCTGAAATAAGCGTCAAAATCAATTTTGCATTCGAATGGGTTAGTCGTTTTCGAATAATAAAGATCAGCTTGATTACTAGGCTAGATTTATCAATATTCTCTAGGACTCGAGAATTATTCTCTAAGATCGGTTGAAAGCGTTTTTGGTCAGCAATTGATTGAAAATTCATAGGATGTAGATCCACATAACTTTTTACCGCCTGATTGATTTTAAATTCTTGGTATTGTATTTTGGAGTCTAGAATTCCCAATACCGAGTCCATAAGGCCTCCCGGGTAGGAAGCCCGAGATAGGACTTTCATGGTTTTTTCATCTGTTGCGACCATTAATAAGGTTTTTAGATTGCTTTAGGATTATTAAGGGGTAGATTTATCTTCTGATGTCTCTACTTCGGTATTTGCAAGGACTATGCTAAAGGGCTAAAAATGGTGGGAATTGCGCCAAATTTGACATGCAATTTGTGACAATGGTTTTGTACCGATTAAAAGAATAGTAAAATTATAAAATGTATAATATCAGTTGTTTAGAACATTATTAGGGTGAAAATAAACTGGAATCCTGAGTAACGCTGATTGCTTTTCGCACGTCACATTTTCATATTTGGGCCAATCTAAGCGTATTTTTCTTTACCTAGACTTATGTTTTATAAATCCTGACAAGTCCTTTTTCCCATCCATATAATCAAGCAGACTTACTTCCTGAATGATGTCCTTGCCCTCAACTCTAGCGTTTTGCAGATTTGTGGATTTGACCTTACCAGGCAAATGATAGATCAACTTATAGCTGGCATCTGCCAACATCATTTTCATCATTTGCATATTTTGATCTTCCTCCTCTCCAGCACTAATTTTTTCAGTTTTTGACCTAGTAAGCATTTTTTTGGCTCTAGTATACAAAGGAAGCCCATTTATTGTTTTTCCCCCAATCATTCCATTCATCATGCCTCCTATGGCAGCCATCTCTTGGCCTTGGCCGGATAGATTTCCAAAATCACTTAGAAAATAATCTATTTCTTTCACCTCTTTGAAATCTAAAATGAATACAGTCTTCATAATTTCTTTTTCTTCAGAAACAATTTGACGCATTGTGATTCGGTCTAGTAATTCAGGATGAATCATCTGTTTACGTATATCTGCCGGAGCATCTTTCATATAAATCACTGAATCCATTTCAAGCGGACCGTCTAATCCTTCTAATGGATTTCCACCCTCTTCTTCGCCCATCATCTGCATCATGGATCTCAATCCTCCGCCTTCCATTAGACCGCTAGCATCCATTGTGATAGTATATTGACCTGAGCCGTCCTTGTTCAAGAATATCTCCTCAACTATATTAATACATCCGGTAAAAGTTAAAGCAATAAGTAGGGCTGCTACAAAGGAATATTTTTTCATCTTGCTTGTAATTAATTTAATGCGAAGAAACGTCTTATTATTGGGGAATTAAAATATTTGAAGCCAACATCTATTGTTTTGCATCAATTCCGAAATTATCAAAACAATATGGGCTATCAGCTGTTTTTATTCTTTATTTCAAAAGCAATATTCTATGACAAATCCGAGGACATTAGGAGAACTAAAAAAGACGAAGTACAAGTCTAAATCAATAAAGCAAGAACTTAGGGACAACTTAATCAAGAAGTTAAGTAATAAAGAGCCCGTGTTTTCTGGTATTCTTGGTTTCGAAGACACCGTTCTTCCAGATTTAGAACGTGCCATTTTATCTCAGCACAATATTCTTTTATTGGGATTAAGAGGTCAGGCGAAAACAAGGTTGGCTCGTCTCTTGGTGAATTTACTAGATGAATACGTTCCAGTGGTGGCTGGTTCGGAATTGAACGATGATCCCTTGGATCCTATGT
>CALGJW010000579.1 GCA_937930025.1 uncultured Saprospiraceae bacterium
TTAAAAAAGCATTTAAACATTCCGCCAAACTCCATATTTCTTCTCCTTCCGTCCCATTGTTCGCAGAGAAATAAAGTTTATCATTGAATAAAGTAAGTGAAAATGGATCACTGGGAGAAATGCCTGGCCAGATATCCGCAATGATCATGGCAGTATCTGTTGCGCTATCATATTCCCAAAGTTCACGACCAAATTCTGGAACATCTACGGTAAATATTAATTTGTCTTTGAATGTAATCAACTGCCGTGGCCAACTAGCGCTACTACCCGGCACTATTTCCTGAACCAGTTCAAATCCATCCGTATCATTATTTAATCGGTATAGTTCTACATTACTTCCAAATTCTGCTGCGCTAAAATACAACTGGCCATTATATACTGCCATGGAATTCACATTCGTATTGTTGTTATTAAAGGCGTACAACTTCACCTCTTCTGTATCAGGATCATAGGAATACAATTCGTAACTAGTAGCATCAGTATATGCGGTAAAAAATATTTTGTCCTCAAAAACATGATACACATCTGGATAGGAATCTGCTATTCCGGGATTAATATCTTCGATAAGAACTAATTTATTTTCCTCCTCATCGAAATAAAATAATTCTGCTCCAACATCGTCATCTTCGGCACTTATGTATAATTGATCCAGATGTACATAACTATTCCGAATATTTGCTTCCAACAATTTTTCTACTGTGCTGGTATTGGGGTCATAGCTGTATAAGCCTTCTGTTCCATTATCATCTCTACCGCTAAAATACAATTGGCCATTTGCGATTTGGAGATTCTCTGGGTTGGTCGGGTTTTCCCCTCCTACTTCTTCATCCAATCTTGTAATTTCATCAGTTTCCGAATCATAATACCCCAAGGCTGAATCTCCAATTGCAAATCTCTCCCGGAAAAAAAGTTTGTCATCAAAAACAATGAAAAAAGCCGGATTGGAAGAATATATGCCCGGAGTGAAATCTTCTACAATAGAAGTAGTTCCGGAAACAGGATCATACACCCATAATTCCCTACCCGTATTCTGTTCTTCGGCACTGAAATATAATTTACCGTTATATGCAGTAAACTCATAAGGCTCGGAAGAGGCAGTAGTACTATTGACATCCTTTAATAAACTTACTTCATCCGTATTGAAATTATATTTAAAAAATTCATTATCGACGTCGGCTCGAAAAGCCCCATAGTAAAAATCATCCCCAACTAATTGGGTCCATTCAAATGGTGTTCCTTCCGATCCTGATGTAATGTCTTTGACCAGAGCTATTTCTTTTGTATTGACATCCAATTCGAATAATTCGTAGCCATGAACAGAACTTGTTCCGGTACCGACAATTTTTCCGTTCCGCAAATATTCATTATTAAAACCGCTTACCATCGAAGAAGAAAAGTCCAGTTGGGTGACTTCATCATTTGTAATATCATAAACGTAATTATAATAAGTACCACCCGGTCCTGGCTTCGCTCTAAAGTAAATTTCATCCTCTACTAAAAAAGTATTGACAATATCAGAGGACTGCGCACCCGGTCTGATTTCGGCCACCAATCGGATATCAAGGGTAATCAAATCCATTTCGTACCATTCAAAATTGTTAGAATCATCAATTTTTCCACTATAATATAGTTTGTCGCCATAAACAATACTGCGTCCAAATCCACCGCCTCCAACACTGTTAGGTGCAACATCAGTAATCCGCTCTATCGTTCCATCTATCGGATCATAAGTCCATAATTGCCCGCCATTAATCTGGTCATTACCATAGAAATAAATTTTACCATTGTAAACAAAAAGGTCCCCCACCGAATCACTAGTCACATCAGGGTTGACATCCACGATCCTCTCCGCTTCGGCTGTGTACGGATCCATGCGATACAACCCAGTATTTTGACTTGATTGAGATGCGGTAAAATAAATGGACCCATTATAAACCATGTATCTGTGTGGATCTCTGGCACTCCCTGCTGATATCTGAACGATATCTCCTGTAGCAGGTTCATAATAATAAGGTCTCCTTTTCACCGCAAAATAAAGTCTGCCTTCATAGGCAAACATCTCGTCGCTATTGCTTAATGAATGTTCTGCTTCTGGTTCAATATCTGTGAGCCGCTCAGTAGTTCCGCTATTAGGATCGTACACCCAAAGCTCTATCCCATGCTTAGTATCGTCCGCGGCAAAATAAATTTTACCCTCTAGTTCTGTAAAAGGGCCAGGATTGGAACCTGCAGGCTTGGTGTTGATATCAAATTCCAAGGCTAGCTGTGCAGAACTCAAAGAGCCTAAGGAAAGACAGATTATCAGGATGAGGTAATTGGGGATGGACATCTTTTTACATTTGGTTGGTTCAAAGATATGCCTGTTGTGATTATAGTCTCTCACCCATTGAGGTGATTTTTTGGGTGAAAAAAGCTGCACTTTTTGACTGCTCTTTAGTGGCGATCGAATAGTATATTTTCCAGCAGTGGATTAATCGGACTTTTAGGAATTATAAGCCGTAACGATAAGACTTATTTTTAGCCACGAATTACGCTAATTTTCCCGAAGCCGAATTACATATCGGTAATACGTATTTATTTTCACCAAGCTTGCTGCGCAAGCGACTAATTTTCACGAAAAATTAGCTGTGACGATAAGTCGTAATTTTTAGTCTCGAACCCAACTTGGCGATTTTGACAGGTTGCACAAACCTGCCCGCCAAAAGTGGCAAAGGCAGGCAGGTTTTCACGAATTATAAGCCGTATCGAAAGGGCGTAATTTATTAACACGAAGGCTTGCCTGCCAATTGGTCGGTTTGCTTCGCAAGCTAGAATTAGCACGAATTTTATACGTAAACATTCGTGCTAATTCGAAGTTGCTTTTGCAAGGAACTCAAAAATACAAGCGATACATCAAGTTCGGAAAAATCCCAAACTGACTTTGGTAGCCAATATTACCTTCTTCATTCTCATCATAATACTCGGCTAATCTCGCCTTACGATTATTTACATTATCAATGTTTAGAAAAAGTTCGTGAGTTGTTTTGGGCTTATTCCATTTATAGCTAGCGGACAAGGTTACCTGAAATATATCATCTAATTTATTCTCATAGGCATTATTGTAATCGTAAAACAATCCCTGCTCTGGTTGTACCGCCAGATTACCATCAGTATTCCTTAGAAGAGCAATAATTTTTTTCCCACCTCCAACAAATACTTTTGCATTCAATCCTAAGGTCTGATTTTCCTTCTTGCCGATATTCACAAATTCTTTCCCTATCAAAGCATTAACTAAATAGTCTCCGCTAAATTGACTGTTACGTTCAACGCCGTCTAGCGCGGTGTACTTGGAAGTGAAGACAGAAGCATTGATAAGGTAATAGAAATTTTTATGAAAAAATCTTTCCAATGTAATTTCTAAACCATAATTTTTTCCTTTTCCTTCATTTACCAAATCTACATAGCGAAATTCTAATCCTTCATTGATAGTGGCATAATAACTGGTATCGGAATTTTCAACTGGCAAGTTGTACAATTGTTGATAGTAAGCCTCTAGTTTTAAATTCATTCTTTTCGCCAATCGGAATTCATAGCCTAAGACAAAATGATTCGATCTCAGTAGATCTAGGTTTCGATTCGGTTCTACCATTGAGCCATTACCATTCGGTACTTTCGCAAAATAATTATGCACAGATTCCATGGTGCTGTGATTGCCATAACCCAGATTAAATTTTCCGTTGTCACCCGTTTTTATTTGAAAAGCGATTCTAGGTTCGAGGGTCGATTCGTTGGTAAATAGAAGATTAAAATTATGGACACCAGTCACCATGGTAATATTTTCATTCATTCGAAACTTCCAAGAAAGGTAGGTACCAATGGAAGAAATATTATCATCCATGTTCACCAATGTATTTCGATTCAAGCTTTTCGATGACAACTGACTTTGTTCCAATCCATAATCAATCAAGGCATAATTCGCTCCGACTTGCAGTTTACTTTTGGCCGAAAACTTCTTATGATAAGTCACCTGAGAACGATAGGTTGTTTTATTCAACTGATTAGAAAAATTCAATCGCCTGTCGATAATAGAGTCATTAGAAAACTCGCCTTGCTCATCAAACAGTGGCTCAAATTCCGTTTCAAATATTTTATCATCTACTCCTTCATCCGAAACCAACAAAGAAGATTTCAAATAACTATCTGAACTGAGGTTGATACTATGATTCAATCCAATGTTTAATAAATGTGCTTTTTTATTGTAATCCTCATAAATATCCGGCCGCATAAAATTATCTCCTGGTGTTACCCAAGTCGATGGTGTTACTTTTTCCCACAAGAATTTACTCAGGCCTGCCAATCCAAACAAGGAGAATGTTCCTGACTTTTGAGTCGGCAATAATACTTTGAAGGAGGCATCTTGAAAAGTGGGTACTCCACCGACGTCTATCAATCCAATATCCGACGCCAATCCGGCCGTTGAGTATCGATAATTAAAAAGAAAAGATCCCGGTTTTCCTTTCTTCAACGGTCCTTCCAACGTTATATCAGTTCCTAGAATACCAAAGCCAAAAACCGCTTCAAACTTTTCATTATTTCCATTACGCAATTTCACATCATACACGCCCGACAAAGCATTTCCAAATTCCGGCGTAAAAGCACTGGTATGAAAATCCGAAGTCCCCAACATATTATTATTCAAGGTACTCACCGAACCACCTACTGCAGAAGGATCTCCAAAATGATTTGGATTCGTAATTGTTACCCCTTCCAGTCGCCATTGAATATACTTCGGTGAATTACCCCGCACGATTATATCATTTCCACCATCCTGACTACTGGTTACCCCAGCAAAATTCGAAAGAATTCTAGAAGGATCATTGAAGCCCCCGGCGTATCGATTTGTTTCTTCCGCGGAAATGGATCCCGCAGAAATCAATGTCATCTCATTCAAAGCAGTTCCCTTGTCTTGCGAAGCGGTTACTTCTACGACGTCCATCGTTAAGATAGATTCCTGCAAGAAAATTTCGAGGATAACTTCTTTGGCGGAATTGACAACAATGTTTGGAATTACTTGAGGTTCGTAGCCCAAGTATGTGAACTGTAAGTCTGCTCTTCCGATCGGAACATTTTCAATTTTGAAAGTACCATCGATATCGGAGGTTATGCCCAGCAAAGGTTCTGAGCCCAAAATTAAAACTTCTGCTCCGAGCAATGGTTGGTGGGAGTCGATGTCATAGATGGTTCCTTTAATGGTTTGGGTTAAAGGATTAATTACTTGCTGCCCAGTTAAATTTGTACCAAGTATTGAAAGTAGGAAAAGTAGGAAAAGTAGGATGGTTGTTGATTTCATTGTACTGGTTTTTATTGATTTTCTTTTTAGTACAAAGATGAGGGTACTTTGATCTGTGGTTCATTGACTTTGGGTAAGAAATGAATGTAAAGGAGTTAAGGGAATGTTATAAAGCGGTATTTAAAAGAGTAATGAAATTTATGAAAAATTGTAAGTGGATGGTTGGGAAAATGCAAGGAATTTGTTATTTTAGTGTGCAGAATTATAGTGCCGTAGATGAATTTAGAATCACAAAAACCACTTACAATAGATACTTAAAACACAAAAATGATCACTAGTAAAGTAACCAAATTAATCGGTCTGAAGGAAGAACAACTAGCTTCGCTTTTAAAAAGCAATCAAATCAAACATCAGCCTGCAAGATTAATTCCAGCGTTAAAAACTGGAGATGAGATGGCATTGACTTCGATTTTTTTGAGTGCCTTGAAGTTGATAAAAGAATTCAGAATTTCTGTATTTAAGGATATTAAATTTCCTCGTTCCGGTAAGTTTTTATACCTCACGGAGGTATCCATTCCTGAATTATCAAAATCTAGAATTGATGGAATGATCATTTGTATTAAGGCCGGAAAGGTTTGTGATGCCGCTATTTTCGAGATGAAAAAGGAGAATAACTTACTGGATAAAAAACAAATAAAAGAATACATTGATTTTGCTTTAAAATTGAAGATACCAAGACTCATCACAGTATCAAATCAATTCGTTTCAAGTCCAGATCAATTACCAATAGACATAAAACATTCCAAGAAAATAGAATTATATCATTTTTCATGGACATCCATCCTTACAAAGGGACATATACTCTTATTTAATAACGATACTAATATCGAGGATCAAGATCAGGTTCAGATTATGAAAGAGGTACTTCATTATTTTGAAGCAGACAAATCTGGTGTGAAAAATTATAGTAAGATGCGAGATGAATGGAAAACATTAACAGAAAATATCTCGGCACATAAACCTATGAAAGAAAACAATCAAGTGCTTGAAAAGGCTATTTTAAGTTGGTACGAAGAAGAAAAAGATATGTCCCTTCAAATGAGTAAGCAGCTTGGGGTTAATGTCAAATCAAAAAATAGGACTAAAGACAGTATCAATTCGGATATTAAATACGTACTTAAACATAAAGCAATTCAAACCATAATCTCTGTAAAAAATGCAGTATCAGACATATTGATTAAAGCAGATTTTGAAAAAAAGAATATCTTGATGTCGGTGACAATGGATCCACCAGAAACGGCGACCAACCATGGCAAGGCGACATGGTTAATCAAGCAATTAGAATCTGGTAAAAAGAAAAATGAAGAGGCATTTTTCAAAAATGCTAAAAAAGTATACATCTCTTGTTACATTAAATATACAAGAATTCCGATCACCTATTCTTTGTCAGAGGTTAGCAAATTAAAAGATATTCATAAGAAGGATGAAATTAAAAATTTCAAAATTTATGTGGTAAAAGATTTGGGTCGTTTGTTTGCAAGTACAAAAGGATTTGTCACTTCCATTGAACAATTGCTTGTGGAATTTTATGAGGGTTATGTACAGCACCTTGTGAACTGGGTTAAGCCTGCGCCGAAGATTGAACGAAAGGAACAGGAAACGACGGTTGATGTTGTGTTTGATGGGGAGGTAGGATAAAAAGTCTCAACAACTAACTATCATCTGATAATACCCCGTTAATTTTACAGATTTAACACCTGACTTGAATTGCGACTGAAACATATCTTAAGATTGATTTGTATATTTATTGCAACAAAAGTAAAGTAAAATGAAAATTTCCAAATTCCTTTTAACTCCGTTTCTACTGCTATTATTTCAAAGCATCGCCACCGCCTGTACTTGTTTCTACGAGCCCATATTTTGTCGCGCAGTTCGGAGTCAACATACTATAGTGAGAGCCGTAGTGCTAGACTTTCCCGACCCCCAATTAATGGAAGTAAAAGTATTGGACAATATTTACAAGGAAGTTCCGGAAGAAGAAATATTAGTTTATGGCAACAATGGAGCTGCTTGCTCGGAATATCTCGGTCAATTTGCGTTGAATGATACTTTGATTCTCGCTTTTAGTACTCAATTTAATCACGATGGTTTAGACAGTTGGTTCTTGGCAGGAGTTTGTGGTTTAAATTTTCTTCGATACCAAAACGATTTAGTTGTAGGAAAAATAACAGATAACATTAGTTCACAAACCTTGGCCGAATTTACGGAAAACTTAATGGCCTGTGTTGATCTAGGGACTTCTACGAATGACCTAGAAGCGAATAGTACAATCAATATTTTTCCCAACCCAGTTATTAATGAGCTTCAGCTTGAAATAGATTTCAATGCGGAATTTGAAATTGAAATCTTTAGTTTGACTGGAACATCGGTTTACCATACGGAGAATAATCGAAGTGGCAATTTTCAAATTCCAACAGCAAATTTGGCAACTGGAATTTATTTCGTAGCGATCAAATCGGAAGGCCAAGTTTTGACTCGGAAGTTTTTGAAGCAGTAGGAATTGGGTGAGAATAATTTGGATAGAGCCTTCGTAATTGTCAACAAATTTTTCTAGCTCTATTTAGGTAACAATGATGAAATACGACCTGGTTATTTCTTTTAATGTGCAGCTTTTATTTTAACTTCACCAAATGAAATTATTTTCAATTTGGGT
>CALGJW010000580.1 GCA_937930025.1 uncultured Saprospiraceae bacterium
TCCAAGTACTAATATCTTCGGAGTTGTCAACAGCTCAAAATTACTGGAACCTAAATCGGGTCCAGATTGAGACAGTCCTGTAGTAGCAATTGTAAGTTGAACATTTTCTTCATTGGCTAATTTGTTTACTGTTTCAAACCACTTTGAATTAAGGTGCTCATTATCTCGTCGATTAATCAATAAAGTTCCAGCAGGAAAAGAATTCCCTTCTAGCATGAAAGCCTTTCCTGCTTTACGAATGTTGATTCCTTTTTGCAGAAGTTTTCCACTAAGTCTAGCAGATTCAAAATCCTTCCAAGCAATTACACCAGCGTAAGATTTTGCACTTAGTTTATTGGAAACTTTTAAAGGAGCATTCCCAATGTTTTTTCCTAAACGAAATTCCTTTTGACTAGCTATAGCATCTAGTCCAAAAGCATAGGGTAAAGCCCAAGCAGTAATATCGTAAGTTAATGAGTCCTCCAATTTTGGACTAGGTTCAAAAAGTACCTGAGTTAATATCGATTTTGGTTGTTTCGCGCTAATTACTAAATCACCTTCTTGGGTAATATATTCTCCTTCATTAAATGCGCGGTAATTCCAACCAGAAATTTTTTCTCCGCCTTTCTCCAAAAAGGAGTAACGTATTTTATGTTGATCTAAAAGTGATGTAAGTTGATTTATTTTCCCTAGTCCGTTACCCGCATTAATGATATAACTTTTATACTCTCCTGGAGGGTTGGTCGAATTTTTTTCATAAAAGGATTCAAAATTATTTACTAGTTCCTCGGCATTATTTGCTGAAGTTTCGATTGTCGAAAGTCCGGTTGTAAGGTGATGTTCGATTCTATCGGCAAGCATCAAGGTATCACCATTATCCATGAGGATTCCTTTTCCCGCTTTGCTATGACCGCCTTGTTCATAGGTCATTCCTATTGCCCCATTAAATATAGGATAGGTATCGCCATAAGAAGGATAAAGTAAATCAAAGACTTCTTTAGAAAAGTAATGCCATCCATTCACGTCAAAATACTTTGCATGGTTTTTTCCGACAAACTTTTGAAAGTCGCCTTGCCATTCAGTAATAAATTCGTGGTAAGGTTTTGCAGCAGGAGCGAAATAGTAGGGCTCGTTATGTCCCATTTCATGAAAATCAACATGAACCTGTGGGATCCAATCTTGATACAATTTAATCCTTTGTTGACTTTCTATTTGAGACAACCAAGCCCAATCACGATTAAGATCGAAAAGATAATGGTTCACTCGACCTCCTGGCCAAGGTTCATTGTGCTCCCTGGTACTCGGATTCGGATTGAGCATTCTATTAGCAACTTGCCTATTCCAAGTAGTATATCTTGAGTAGCCATCTGGATTTATGCACGGATCTAGGATTATGACCACTTTTTTCAACCACTCCTTTAAGCCTTCCTGCCTCAAAGTTGCTAGTTCATAAATGGTCGCTATGGAACTTTCTGAGGCGCCAGCTTCATTTCCATGAACGCCATAACTCAACCATACAATTGGGATATTAGTGGAGGTAGAACCACTTTTTTCCAATGCTCTAATCTGATTATCGCTTTTTATTTGATCCAGGGATTTCAAATTGTCTGGATCAGATATAATCGTGTATATCAGCGGTCTATTTTCATTGGTTTGACCATATTCATGATATTGAATATTTGCACTATTCTCCGCTACGTGTTTGAAATATGCAACCAATGCATGGTGCGGTGTAAATTCTACCCCATATTCATTGGGCAAAAATTCATTTGGACTAGAAACATTTTGTGCTTGGGAAAGATTCCAAAGTACGAGCACTAAAAAAGTGCTAAGCTTAATAATTTTCATACAACCCTTGTTTTACCTAGGCTGTAAGTTAAACAAAGTAAGCTAAATGAGCTTAGTAGATGTCACTAACTATTTTGTGGATTGTTTTGGAATCCCCCATAGTATAATAATGCAAGCAGGGTACTCCGAACTCTTTTAACTCACGAGATTGCTGAATACACCATTCTATTCCAACTTCTTTTACTGCTTCGTCCGTTTTGGCATTATTGATAGCTTTTACTAAATCCTCTGGCATATTTATGAAAAACATACGAGGAAGAGAATTAAGCTGATATCTTTTTGTAAGTGGTTTTAGACCTGGAACTATGGGAACATTTATTCCGATTGCTCTACATCGCTTGACATAATCAAAGTAAACTTGATTATCGAAAAACATTTGGGTAACGATGTAATTTGCGCCAGCTTCTACTTTTTTTCTTGTCCACTCCAAATCCGACTCGAAATTTGGAGATTCAAAATGTTTCTCTGGATATCCGGCAATTCCTATACAAAATTCAGTACGGTTTCCATTTTCAATATTTGAGTCCAAGTATTTTCCTTGATTCATATCTTGAATTTGTTTTACCAAATCCAAGGCATAAGAATTCCCACCTTTTTCTGGAATAAATTTTCCATCAAATTTTCTGGCATCGCCTCGAAGGGCAAGGACATTATGAATATTTAAAAATGCAAGATCAATCAGTGCATTTTCAGTATCATCTTTTGTAAATCCACCGCAAATTAAATGTGGCACTGCATCCACACCATATCTGTGAGTTATAGAAGCGCATATACCGACTGTACCGGGTCTTTTTCGAATGGAAGTTTTTTCATAATACCCACTATCTCGCTTATTATAAATAAACTCTTCTCTGTGATAAGTTACATCGATAAAAGGCGGCTTGAACTCCATTAATGGGTCCAAGGTTTTGAATATCGATTCCATCCCTCCTCCTTTTAAAGGTGGTAGCACCTCAAAAGAAACTAAAGTAGATCCTCCTGCTTTTTCGAAATAATCGGTAACCTTCATTTGTCTGGTTTGTGACTGGTAAAAATAGAAAGCTTTTGGACAAAAACGACCTAGTATTTTAAAATTGACTTTCCGCTGATGAAAATTGCTTTATTATTGCATAAAATTAATCTAGCCAGGAAGTTTTTTAGATGCTTAGAAAATTATACTATTTATTACCAGCAAAAATGCGCTTTGTGGCAAGAAGGGCATTGTTTCTTCCAATTGACTTATGGGATAGTTGGACAGGAAAGAGAGCTGATATGGTTCCCCCAAAGGGAATGATATTTACTGGTAGCGGTGATTTTGTTGAACAAGGAAAGCGATTGCTTGAATTATTCAAAGATATAGGTGGTCTTCAACCAGATCATCGCGTTCTGGATATTGGGAGTGGAATTGGTAGATCTGCACTTCCATTGACCAGCTTTTTAACAGATAAGGGATCTTATCAAGGATTCGATCCTATAGAAAAAGGAATTGTATGGTGTAAGAAAAATATCAGTTCACGTTATTCAAATTTCAAATTCGATTATATCCCTTTAAAGAATGATCTCTACCGCGATGACGGTGCCTCTGCCGCGAACTTTAAATTCCCTTATGCCGACAATAGCTTTGACTTTGTGATTTTAACCTCAGTTTTTTCCCACATGGTAAGCGATGAAGTTCAGAATTACCTTAAAGAGATAGAAAGGGTGATAAGTCCTTCTGGAATCGTATTTAGTACTTTTTTCATTTTAGACAAGGAAAGTACTTCGAGGTCCGAAAGGAGTTCATTTAAGTTTCTGTATCCAGATGGGGACCATTGGCTAATGGATGCAAAAGTCATTTCTGCAAATGTGGCTTACGAAAAAGAAATATTGTTTGAAAAAATTATTGCCAGTGCGCAATTAAAGGTGGACAAATTTTATCCGGGGTTTTGGTCTGGATTACCAAAAACATCTTGCAAAGATTTTCAAGATATATTAATTCTAAAAAAACCTTAGCTGGAAAAGAATGTGGGGTTACTTTTTCTTCTTGGATTTAAATTCTCCATTTTGCCAAGCATCAAAAAATTTCTTCCAAGCAATAGGATTAAATATATTCATGGGTGGTTTTTGACCATAGTAATAATAACTACTAGACTGTTGACGCAAATACATATCTGCACTTTCGTTTGCATCTACCTTTACCATTTCTCTTCCCCTTTCCAAGGTCTCTTTAGCCAAATTTTCAACGGCCCTTTTCTGCATGGCCGAAGTTACATCCATTGCTAAAAACTCTAACTTAAAATGATCCTTACTTGGCCAAGGCATGACCACAGTTTCAGGTAAATTTATTGTGTCCCTGGTCATCAATTGAATAAGGGAATAACGGCTTTCATCTAATGAATCTGGAAGAGGAACTTCGACCGTTTGGTATCCTATCGCTGAAAACATGATCACATCGCCCTTCTTTACTACTATTGAGAAGAATCCTCGTTCATCAGTAAATGTACCTC
The DNA here is from genome assembly GCA_937930025.1 of uncultured Saprospiraceae bacterium. Taxonomy (GTDB): domain Bacteria; phylum Bacteroidota; class Bacteroidia; order Chitinophagales; family Saprospiraceae; genus JABDJM01. Next base: position 4,293 of record CALGJW010000580.1, read on the forward strand.
GACCTTGGCCTTTTACAATTACATTAGTGTAGGTAACTGGTAACAATTCTTCCGTAGTACCATCTAAAACCATCCCTGAGAATTGGACTAAGGAATCTGTTTGTGCTTGAGATTCTAATGAAAAGAGGGTTATTAGGCCCAGAATCGCTAAAATAATTCGCTGCATTCTCAAAATTAAAGATTTACTCCATTTAAACTTAACCAAAAGAGCCTAAATATTAACGGAAGGTTCGATCTGTAAGATAGATTACATCAAAAACCCACCGCTAAATCAAGTACTTCGTGCATTCTTTTCACATAATTTATTGCCAATCCTTCAATATATTGCGGCGGAATATCCTC
>CALGJW010000581.1 GCA_937930025.1 uncultured Saprospiraceae bacterium
GAGTTTCCTCTTTTTGTAGTGAGTCAATTTTTTTTGCTTTTGCTCCTGCTTTTTTCATTGTAATAACATCTTCACTAATCGGTCCTTCCATCTTAGACTTAACTAGATTATCACCAGAGGCATTATTAAGATTTTCATCAAAACGAAGTTCGCGTAGCGCAATTTCCGGCAGTGATAATAGAAGTCGGGTGCCATCTCTCATTTTAATAAAAACAGAACTATCTTTATGTTCCGCCGCTTGGTAGAATTGATGAATGGATAGTTGCAGGAGTTCAGTAAGTTGGACTGATTCTACAGGTTGATAATGGCTGGATAATTCTAGATTGTCAAGGTACGCATTAATTTCGTGCACAAAGTTTTTCCCAGAAGCATCTCCACTCCATTCTAGTGGATAGATTAGAATAAGATCTTTGAGGTTTACATTAAGCTGTTTAAATTCTGTGGCAAGTATTGTTCCTTTGGGAATCAATTGATTTTTCAATTTTTCCAATGCATTCTTTACGGCCTGATTTATTCTGGTAGTTGCAACTGCAGGATCAGCTAAACGTAAAATACAACGATCGGGATAAATACCAGCGCCGTGGGGTGAGAGTGGCAGGTCAACTTTCATTTGGTTACTATCTCCAGCGTAGGGTAAAATAATTTCGGAAGGAGTAAATGATTCCAAAATACTCCGCATCAAGAAAGAAAACATATAACTGGCAGCCCATAATTCGCGGGTCTTTCGTACGCGGGTGATCGTTCTGAAAAGGGGGCCGATGGTGAAGGCGTGGTAGGTGTTAGTCATTGAATTTTAGTTGAGGGTTTCTGATGTCATCATAAATATTAATGAGCAAATTGCTTAATGATTCACCTTTATTATCATCAATAAGTCTAATGGAGTTCTCCAAACGATTTTGTTCAAAAGAGAATCTCAGAAAATCTTGAATATTAAATTCTTGCCACATTTCTAAGTTCAGAGGGTTATTAATTATTGGATCTCTATTATCTTTTTTGATAGTGAAAGTACTATTTAAGTAATCATCTTCAATTGGGACTGACCAAAAATAAATGGTGTAAAAATCTTGCTCAGGATGCTGGATGGGTTTAAATCGAATTGGTGAAGTTGCTCTCTCAATTTCTCCAGCTATATCTTTTTTTGTAATAGATGGTTTATTATTTCTTCCTGGATAATTCATCCAAGTTTGTTCGGTAGATAACCCAAGTAAATCCCTTACGATACGCTTCCTATTACTACTAACTCCTAATGGATCGTCTGGTGGAATCATTTGGGAAGGGTGTTTAATAATTTGATCGTTAAGTTTTCCACTAAAAAAAGCTTCTTTTATAGTTTTCTTTTCCCATTGGATAGGTATATCCTGACTGACTGCATACTGAAAAATCATAGGTTTCATATATAACCATGGAATAAATTTTCCTTTAAAAGTACCATGATTAATTCCTTGTCGAAGACTTTTGTATAACCAGTCGATATTACTCATTGCAATTTTATCTAAAGATTGTTTTCTTCGTTTATCAAGATTATCATTGTGCATCGCTCGAAAAGAATAGGTAGATTTTATCGGACTAGCAACTTCTCCTATGATAGTAAAACTTCCATACCCTCTATTTTGGCGAGAACCGAAATTATGGCATAAAAAAAATTGCCTCAATTCTTTTTTGATAATTTTAAGTAAGTCGACATCAAAGCAGAAAATTTTTAAGGTAATCGGTTTATTGTTTTTTATTAAAAACTTTGGATCTCCATCTCCCATATTACCAAAGTAGCCAGCAGCATTTCTTCCTGGGTCTCTTGGTTGATTTTTTTCATTAATTTGAAATGACATTTTATAATTTAGAGCTTTCGAACCTGAAATTCTTATACTAACGTCATCTTCTAATTCTGGATAGTTGGTCAATATCCACTTATCCAGCTTAGGTTTCACCTCCGTAGCTCGCAGTGTTGCGCCGTCCTGAGTGTGTTGAAAATGAAGAATGGGTGTATGTTGTTGAAGTTGTTCCGTGAATTGGAAATCAGACATATTTTGTTGTTTTCTAAATGATTGTTTTATTTAACTATTTCTATTTCGGCAGTCGTATTTTGATTTTTGGCGGCCAAAAATTCTGCTTGTAAATTAGAATTTATCTTTATTTCTACTTTAAGTCCCAAACTCCTAGAAGCGGAAAACCTAGTAATACAAATGTCATAAACAACGCTGTAACTACCATCCAGAATAACCGCCAATTGCCATCCGTACGAATAATGGCTACCGCTAGTGCTGCTGCACCAATACTGAATCCCGATACCCAAGGCCAATACTCGCTCATATCAAATTCGTTGACTCCAAAATAGCCACCAATAAAACCAGGTACCACAAATAGTGCTGCAAAATAAGTGAGTAGGTCTAGTTTTTCATTCCGAATATCTTCGTCTAAGATGAGTACATATTGGTGGAGTTCCTGAATCTCTCGGTCCAGCGCTTCTGCTTGTTCTTTAATTCCCATTTGTTTTTGGAGAATTTGGTAAAGTTCGATTCCTTGTTCCTGGGCGGTGACTTCCCGAAAGTACACCTGATTTATAAAGCGAATGTATTGTTTGTACAAACTACTGATACGGCTACTTAACTGTTTATCTTTTCGGGAAAGCCGACTAATCGCCGTT
>CALGJW010000582.1 GCA_937930025.1 uncultured Saprospiraceae bacterium
TAGTTTGTCTTTTTGCTTGTAAACCTGACGGTTCGGTGGGTAAACCAGCTGGAGTCGCTACCAATGAAAAGGGAAAATCTTCCGTGATTACTCCAAAGAAAGTAGATCGGGACATTTTAAGTCCGTTGTCAGGGCTTTGGAAGGCAGAAGTTGTAGTGAACATTAAAGACTTGGAGGAGAAGGAAAATTACAAAAGTATTTGGTTCGATTTGAATTTAGATCAAACTTTCAAATTTGGCCAATTTGAAGAGCAATTACATACAGGTACTTATGACTTTGATCCGGCTACAAATATTATTGACTTATATTTTAATCCAACTGGTCAAAAAGTGGCAAATCAGTATAAAATTCAAGGAATTGGAACTGGTGATGGTTCTACAGTGATATGGTTGGGAAATACTCCAAAGAATCCAGTTGGCATGCAAATCAAAATGGTCAAGAATATTGACTAAAAATACAAGTCTTTGTGACTTGAAATAGTTTTCCTTAAAGCTAGCCCAGACTAGGATGGTGTAATTGGGAAAAAATTCCTTCAAAACGAAAAACCACTTTTCAAAGTCTGGGCTTACTTAAAAGACTTGAGAGATTATTAAATCTGTCAAGTCTTTTTAATTTTTTCGAAGGAATGTTTTTATCTAATTCCGCGCTTATTTAACCATCTGTGAAATTTCCTTGCATTGGCGTTATGCCCCGCCAATGTTTTTGCAAAAGCGTGGGTTCCAGAATTGTCGGGCTTGGCACAAAAGAAAATATAATCATGTTCTTTTTTATTAAGCACCGCATCTATAGCTGCTATGCTTGCCATTGATATGGGCCCAGGGGGTAATCCTTTGTATAGGTAAGTATTATATGGGCTATCAAATTTTAAATGTTTGTTTAATACTCGACGCAATCCAAATTCGCCATTTGCAAAGACCACGGTTGGATCAGCTTGCAATAACATATCTTTTTCTATTCTGTTTAGATAGAGACCAGCAATTACTGGCAGCTCGGGTTCGTAATTCGTTTCTCTTTGTATAATAGAAGCTAGGGTGTACACTTCTTCGGGTGAAAGGTTCATTGCCTCCGCTTGTTGATTGCGATTGTTTTTAAGCCAAAACTTGGTGTGTTCTTTTTTTAATTTTTGAAAAAAATCGTCGACCTCAACATTCCAATAGTACTCATAAGTATTTGGGATAAACATGGATATGAAAGTCTCCTTTGTAAATCCTAATTCTGCCAAATAGTTTTCATCAAATACATATCGCATCAACTCAACAGAGTCGATAGCTAATAAAGGGGCTACTGCTGAAACAATTTCAGAAACAAACCTTTCATTATTGATGATAACTTTTACGGGTTCTTGTTTTCCGGATCTAAGGTGTCGAATCAATTCAATGTTAGAGGAGCCTGGTTGGATCTTAAATTGGCCTGCCCGCATTTTGGGTTTTTTGTAGTTCATCTTTTCCGCAACCCAAGTAAAACTAGTAGTATCGATAACCATTTTTTCTTTTTGCAAAATGGCTAAGACATCTGAAAAAGAACTATTGTTAGGGATTTGTAAAAGATCTTTGGCTAATTTGTCTGGAACATTTGGCGCATAGACTTCTTGATACTTATTGTAAACAAAGAATCCAACGATGGCACTGATAGCCAAAAAAACAATTAACAATTTCCTACCCATGTATCTTTAATATTGCTCTTTTTCGTTTGGGAAATCCTTACTTTTTACATCTTCAATGTATTCCTGAACCGCTCCCTTAATTTCGGTAAAAAGATCACGGTATCTTCTAAGAAAACGTGGCGCGAAATCTTTTGTTATGCCTAGTAAGTCATGCGTGACCAATACTTGTCCATCAGTATGAGGTCCTGCTCCAATTCCAATAATGGGAATATTCACGGCAGCAGTTACTTTTTCTGCTAGATGAGCAGGAATTTTTTCTAACACAATGGCAAAGCATCCCACTTTTTCCAACATTTGCGCATCTTCAATCAATTTTTTAGCCTCCTCTTCTTCCTTGGCTCTTACCGTGTAAGTACCAAATTTATAAATGGATTGTGGGGTTAAACCAAGATGGCCCATTACGGGTACTCCTGCCGATAATATGCGTGTGATCGATTCTTGAATTTCGCTTCCCCCTTCCAATTTAACTGCGTGTGCTCCAGATTGCTTCATAATCTTGATCGTGGAGGCTAATGCTTCAGTGGAATTACCTTGATAAGAGCCAAAAGGTAGGTCTACGACCACCAAACATCTCTTAACTGCTCGTATGACTGAAGAGGCATGGTAAATCATTTCGTCTAAAGTAATGGGCAGAGTGGTTTCGTGGCCGGCCATGACATTTGAAGCAGAATCTCCCACTAAGATGATATCAATTCCGGCCTCATCGATAATTCGTGCCATAGAGTAATCATAAGCCGTCAGCATGGAGATTTTCTCTCCACGGGTCTTCATGGCTTGAATTACATGGGTTGTTACCCTCTTTACTTTCTTGTTTACAGACATATATAGTTAGATCTTATTGGATTAGGTCAAATTTAGGCGGAAAGATAGTGAATTGACCAAAGCAAAACGTTGATTTGAACGTTATAATAGGGTTACAATCCCATAAATTCTGGCTGCATACAGGTAATCGGTCAAACATCTGTCAGTAAGAATCATAGGCTTGTTAATATTGTTGGAATTAGATTCTAAAAACTTAATTTTGTGGGATGAATATTAGAGTATTGCTTTTTGTTGGGCTTATCAGCGCCCTTGGACTTACTTCATGTGATAACGAAATCGATCTGGTTTCAGAATGGAAAAGTATTCCAGTAGTATATGGTTTAATTGATAACCAAGATACAGCCCATTATATTAGAGTAGAAAAAGCCTTTTTAGATCCCAATACTTCGGGTACCGAATTGGCTCGAATTCCAGATTCTCTCTACTACGACAATATTCAGGTTCAAATTGAAAGAAGTGGAAGCAGTGAAAATACCTATACACTCAATAGAGTAGACGGAAATAAGGAAGGTTAT
>CALGJW010000583.1 GCA_937930025.1 uncultured Saprospiraceae bacterium
ACCAGCCATATACAATGAAATTGCCATCCGATAGGGCAGTAAGCCCTGCGATGGTTTCTTGCTCCTCCGCTCCGAATTTAATATCCCAGATTTTATTACCGGCTGGATCAAATTTTACAATCCAGTAATCACTTGCCCCTCTTTTGACATCGGTAACATCATCCCCTGGATCCGACGAGGTGTGACCACCAACTAGATAATTTCCATCTGGACATTGAACGATGTCTCGCATTTCTTCGAAATTGGTACTTCCGAATCTTTGGTCCCAAGTGATGGTTGGTTGAGCAATGACAGATAAGCCTTGCAAGAGTATGCAAAGGATAAGAATGGTTTGGTTAGACGCGCTAAACAAAGATGACCCCCAGAAAATTCTATTTGAATTTTCACCTATCATTTAAATCAGTTAAATGTATTTGATTAGATTGTAATTAGTAGGAAGTCGGAGACAGTTCAAAAATATAACATAAAGTGTTCTAAATCAAGCTGTTCTAAAGCTTATGGGTAGGGATCGGATTATGATTTATTTTTATACTTACCTTATTATATGCAAGTCTGGCACCAACTATTTGGCTAGAAAAAGTATGATTGAAACTAGAAATATTTAAATGTCTAACAGCCTAGGAATTAGACTTAAATAGGTAGGTATAAAAACGTACTATTGAATGATGAAATATGCCCTAATGTTTTCTACCTGTTTTGGTGTAATTTTTAAATACTTTTCAAAATCAGTAAAATCTTTGAACTTTCCGTTGCGATCGAGGTAGGTAATGATCTTTCCAGCTAAGGGTTTTTGGATATAGGGATGAGCCACTAATTCTTTAAAACTCAAATTGTTTAAGTTTTTTAAATCAATAGAAGTGCTAATATGTAGGTATGGTTCAATGGCTTGAAAAATACTGTCAGGCAATATATTATCCTCTAACAATTGACTTTTTCGGATGTATCCACCCAATTCTTCTCTATAGTCTACAATGCGATTTGAAAGATAGGGGGTAATGCGGTAAAGTTTATCCCAAGTAGGACCATCAGCGAGGTTCATATCCAACTTTTTTATATTCTTCACTAGCTTGGGTGTAAATTCCTTTTTTGGAATAATGATATAGTTTTCGAGCGTATCAAAGATTTCATCCGTAACGCCATAAATTTTTCTAAAATCTTTTTTGGAAAAAAACTTGCCACCCTTACTTCGATAATTCATCATGATGTTAATCACCTTTGCTGGCAAGCCGATAGATTGTAGTTCATCTTTGGAAATTATGTTGGGGTTGAATTCAAAAGGTTTTAGAACCAACGGTTCTGGTTCTTTCATTACTTGATCCTGCTTTGGGGCTGAAGCCTGCTTTTTGCTGTATGAGTTTTTTGTTTTTGGTTCGCTAGATTTTTTCTTGGCTGGCTGTGAATATTTGTTAGGAATATATTTTGATTTTTTATTCGATTTTTCGTTTTCCTTTTGGGTGTGAGCTTCTGATATGGCTTGATGAAATGCCAAGTCTTCTGAATCAGAAATTATTGATTTTTTAGTGTAAAAATAATTGGCAGCAAAAACTAAGGCTATGACTATAGACATAGCTAATATCCCAACTCGTTCTCTTTTGCTAAATTCTAGGATTCGTTCTTCCATTGTTACAAATCTAATGTACTGCCGTTTTTTTGGGAAATTTTATTTCTTTCGAAATCCAAAATGCAGGCACCTTTCATTCGTATATCTATGATTTTTTCTGACGGTAAAAGCTCTGCTAGTTCTTTTTTCCAGTCTGTGATTGTCCAAGGGTAATTACTACTATCGAATATAACATATTCTGGTTCAAATCGCTTAATCAAGTTTGAAATATTAATCTTGGGATTCGATGTTAGCACTAGATAATCTAAATCAATTTTTTCATTCGGCTCTTTTATTTCTCCTTGATGAATTATTGCTAATCTCATTCCATTTAGTTGATAATAGTCAATCCCGATATTTACTGGAGATTGAACTTTATTTGGCAATCCAAATCTTACTTGATTAATATTATTTGCAGTACGAAAAGGAGTGGTAATATTTTTTACTATTTCTGGCTGAATATTTTCAGATTCATAAGTATATGCAACTCCATTTTTTAAATAGTCAATAATGGTATTTCCATTGCTTGCATAGATGACCATTTTGTTGGTAGCTGGTTCTTGTATTTTGGAAAATAACAGGTTGGCGCTGAGGATCAATAATCCAAACATTCCGGCAAACAAGATTTTCTTCTTCCGAAAACTAATGGCAATGGCAAAGCAAATAATAAGAGCGTAAAGCGCAAAAGTTGTAAAAGAAGAAATCCAAATTCCGTCAAGAATCGAATTTGGAATGGACTGAATTAGAAAAATTAAGGCGTTCATGAGCCAAACTAAAGAGGAAAGCAGATTTGCAATTATACCCGCCAGGAATGGAATCAGGAAGTGACTTAATAGGAGTAATATTCCAAGTCCTAAGATGATGGAAGCAGCAGGAACCACGATCACGCCAGAAAGCCAAAAGTAAAGTGGGAATTGATGGAAATAATAAATCGCAATTGGGAAAGTGCCTAGTTGAGCAGCAATTCCAACGGAACAGAGCATCCAGAATTTATCTCCCAACCAGTTGTCAATAAGCCAGAGACGATAAATTTTTGGTTGAAAATAAATGATGCCAATAAGCGCTAAAAAGGACAATTGAAAACTTACATTAAACAATTGAAACGGATCTAAAAGTAGCATCACAAAAGCCGTAAATGCGATTGTATTGTATATGCTAGGATACCTTCGAATATTTTTGGCAATCAAAATTAAACTTAACATCAAACTGGCTCTGACCACAGAGGGACTTGCTCCAGAAATAAAGGTAAATGCCCAAATTCCTATTAGCGGAATTGCCAACCTTAATAATCGCGAATACCACTTTCGTTTGCTCAGTCGCTGTACTAATAGAAAAAGAAATCCATACATCAACCCTATATGTAAACCTGAAACAGCTAAAACATGCAAG
>CALGJW010000584.1 GCA_937930025.1 uncultured Saprospiraceae bacterium
GTAGAAATTCCTGAACGCCTAAGAAAGATCCCAGATTTTAAATCTTATGGTCGAGAAATTCTTATTCGCATTCCTTCGAAGAATCCTTTTTTACAGAAAGAAAAAGTAATGCTAAATACTTTAAATGGAGAGTCTCATAATCCCTTAGGCCAATTATTTAGTCCTTTCACGAGATCGGTATCAAAAGAAGAAAAGAAGATCGGAAAAAAAATATCTGGTAATTAACTAGATAAAAGAAAGTAGAATCATTCCAATGAACATCTGGCAAAAACATAGATTAAGTTTTATCGGTATGCTGATTGTGATTGCAACTCAGTCCTTTGGCCAAACCAGTATTTCAACTACTCAAGCGCTTGCACCGCTTACTGCACCTAGCCTATTGCTCAATAACAATTTTCAGCTCGACTACTTAAGGAACGTAAATCAAAATGCTCCCATTATTGATAAAATGGAGTTTCGAACGGAAACGGATGAGTTCGATTGGGATCGCCAAGAATACGTCTTTAGAACTGGTTTCAACAGTTTTAAATCTCGAAAAATTCAAAAGGCAATAACAGCTAATAGAATCAATTTTTATCAAATAAAAGAAAACGAACTGGCAGAAGACTACCTTGAAGAGCAATATGAATTACTTATATCTTGGTATTATTCTAAAAAGGAATTAGCTCAAATAGAAGACAAGGAGCAATTGCTCTTGGATCAAAAAACTGTTTATTCAAAGTTAGTTCAAGCCTCATCAGGAATAGAATTGGGTAAATTAGTAGAGGTAGAACAAGAACTTTTAGAGTTAGAAAGAAGGAAATTTAAGATGACGCAGGAATCCTCTAACTTTGAGATTCAAATCTATGCCAATGCTTCAATAAAATCTTCTGATCAGTTATCCTTTGATAATTGGATTACGTTAAAAAGAATGCAAGCGGTTCTTGAAAGCCTTAAACAAAATCCAAATGAATCAACAGAAGCAATGCTTCAGACACTAAGAATAAATGAAGCCATACTGGATCATGATTTTGAAATTACTGAAAGCCAAAGAATACTTGATTATTTGCAAATTAAATATTCCAATAGAGAAACTCCCCTAATAAAAAGAGAATTGTCTATAGGTGCAGGTATAAACATCCCAAGTAAAGCTGCTGCTCGACTAAAGATTAATGAGACCAAATTGGATTTATATGACGAGGAATTAGAAGGGCGAATTTTGGCCTTTGAGCAAAACAAAATTGTTAGAGAACTCTATGGAGAATTTGAAGCGAATGTGGCGGAACACCAATTGATTTTGGAACAAGAAGAAAAGCAGAATTTGACCGAATTATTTAACCGTTATGCTCAGTCCGGTATGGCCGACCCAATATCCTTGCTTCAAATTAAGGAATCAATTGTGAATTATCAATCAGACAAATTGGAATTGGAAAAAGAAGCTTGCAGACTTTATTTCGAAATTCTAAAAGAAAAGGGTAAAATCAATATTACTACTCCTGTCAATTATCTTTCTAACACTTTACCACGATTCTAAGCCCCACTCACTATCATTTTCATTATCAAGCGTTAAATAGCTTATAATTGTACATTATTTTGCAAAAAATAGGTCTGAAATAACCTATTTTTCCCAAGCCTAATAATGATATGAATAATAAACTAAAACCGTTATCGTGATAAATATAGCAAAAAGCGTTTTTGCGCTGGTCTTTTCCTTGTGCTCCATGATAACTTGTGCACAAAGTGGTGTACTGCTAAATAGCCCTGAGGCCATTCCAGGCTATGTGTTAGCGCTATCCGGAAGTAGCGGAGGAACCTATTTGATGAACAATTGTGGAGAGATTGTTCACCGATGGTCCCAAGTAACTGCCGCTGATTTTCATCCTAAGTTGCTGCCTAACGGGCATTTGATATACAATAGGCTTAACGTAATTTACGAATTGGACTGGGACGGCACGGTTCTCAAAGAAATACCATGTCCAGACCCCGATTTGGAATTTGTATATGAAGTCATTAAAAAGCCAAATGGAAATTACCTAACTGTCGCCCGACGGGATTTTAGTACCCAAAACTTTACCGAAATTGGATTCGACACGGATAATTTTTTCAACTTCACCATAATAGATGAGATTGTAGAAATAGATTCCATTACGGAACAGATTGTATGGCAATGGAATATTGGAGATCATGTTATTCAAGAAAGAGACTCCACTGCTCCAAACTATGGTGTGGTTGCTGAGCATCCGGAATTACTGGACCTAGATGCAATTTCGGATTTTGATTGGGATTTTACTGAAAGTTTTATGATCAATAGCTTTGATTATAATCCCACCTTGAACCAAGTGGCAGTGAGTGTAAGAAAAATGAGTGAGATTGCCTTTATAGATCAATCAACCACTACAGCAGAAGCAAGTGGACACACGGGAGGTGACTATGGAAAAGGTGGTGATATTATTTTTCGTTGGGGAAATCCTCAAAACTACGGACACGGAACTATGGATAATAGACATCTGTATTATCAGCATAATCCTCGATGGATTACTGAAGGGCCAGACATTGGGAAAATGACTGCATTTAGTAATGGGCTTAATCGTCCAGGAACAGATTATTTTGATGGCTATTCTACGGTACCAATTTTTGATCCAACCATGGATGCGGATGGACGGTATATTCTAGATACAAGTTTTGGCTATGGGCCGAATCTACCGGAAAAAGTATATTCAGGTGATTTAGTCGGAAGTGAATTCTATTCCGGTTATCTTTCGGGTGCCCACCCTTTTCCTAATCGTAATGTCTATATCACTGTTGGAATTAAAGGGCGCTTGATTGAACTGAATGAAGCGGGTGAAATTGTTTGGGAATTTGTTTACCCAGGGAATTTCGGTCCATATCGGACAGAAAAATATTCTTTGGATTATCCCGCTTTCGACAATCGGGATTTAACACCTTCTGGCGATTTTCCAGGATCCGTTAATAGCTATAATTGTGAATTGATCAGCGGAACTACCAAACCATCTGAAGTTATTGAACAATATAAAATATTGACTATTGAAAATGGATATTTTCATGTTCAATCCAAACATTCATCTGACTTTGATTGCCAGGTTTTTAATATGCAAGGACAGCTAGTTTTACATACTAAAAATGAGAAATACATGGCTGATATTCATTTGGAAGATCAAGCCGCGGGAATTTATTTTTTAAAAATTTTGAATTTGAAGGGAAAAACATGGTCGACCTTCAAAGTATCTAAACTATGATTTTAATCGCTATGAGAATATTATCAATAATGAGATGTCGTTATATAATTTTGGTCTGTTGCTTTGTACTACTCTCAATGAATGGCAACAGTCAAAATACCGTTGGCTTAATCAGCTACGATATAACTCAATCTTATCAAGGCTATACTTTGATCTATCCACATAATCAACCGAATATTTATCTGTTAGATAACTGTGGAGAGATTGCGCATAGCTGGACAGATTCAGCAGACTTTAGACCAGGTAATACCGCGTATCTTAGATCCGATGGTTCTTTAGTGAAATCAAAACGAAATGCCTCCATTGCCGGTGACAATATCTGGGCCGGAGGTGGAGGAGCATTTATTGAAATACGCTCTTGGGAAAATGAATTGCTTTGGAGTTTTGAAATGAATAATGATAGCATGCGTTTGCATCATGACTTTTCAGTAATGCCAAATGGCAATTTATTGTTGATTGCTTGGGAATTAAAAACCAAAGAAGAGGCGATTGCAGCGGGAAGAGATACAGCGTTAATTACCCAAGATGAACTATGGCCTGATATGATCTTTGAAATAAATCCAGCCAATGATGAGATCGTTTGGGAATGGCATGCATGGGATCACCTTATACAAGATTACGATTCCACAAAAGCAAACTTCGGAGTGGTTTCAGATCATCGAGAATTGATTAATATAAATTACCAAACCAATAATGGAGGGGCCGATTGGCTACATGCTAATTCATTGGATTACAATCAAGACTTAGATCAAATCATGATTTCAATTCCAACTTTTAGTGAAATCTGGATAATCGATCATAATACAACAACAACTCAGGCCGCAGGTCATAATGGTGGAACATCCAATCATGGCGGAGATTTATTGTATCGTGTAGGGAATATGGCTGCATACGATAAAGGAACCGAAGCGGACCAAATTCTTTTTTACCAACATGATGCGCATTGGGCAAATGAATTCGTTCCAGAAGGACATCCATTTGAAAAGCACATCGTTTGTTTTAATAATCGTTTACCAGATTATTCAGCCGTGGAAATATTTCAATCTTCCTGGAGTATGTACATCGTAGATTACGAGTCATTCGATGGTACTTACCCGCCCTACTCTTTTAGCAACACCGTTACTCATCCAGATACTTTTGCCATTTATTCCACAGGTTTGTCTTCCGGACAAATATTGCCTAATGGAAACATGTTGATCTGCAGTGGGCGTCAAGGATATACCTTCGAAGTAACTCCCAATGGTGAGATCGTTTGGGAATATATCACTCCTTTATTAGCCGGTGATCCTGTTGATCAAGGTACCCAACTGGAACTGAATAACAACTTAACTTTTAGAGCATTTAGATACCCTATGGATTATGATGCCTTTGACGGAAGAGACCTGAGTTCCAAAGGATTTATAGAACTTCAACCTGTTGAAGATTATTGTGAACGATTGGTGAGTATTTCAACACCGGTAGAACCGCAGTATGAATTGTTTCCAAATCCTTCCTCGGACATGGTTCACTTAAGTTGGGATAATGGAAAAATTGTTACGATTAATATCTATGATATCATGGGTCGATTAGTTTTAACCGAACAAGGAAATGGTGGAATGAAGTATTTGAATGTTGGAAGTTTGGAGCCTAATATTTATGTTATTGAGGTGGAGGGCTTGGGAGTTCGGAAGCTGGTGGTGCAGTAAGTTCTTTCATTTCAACATCACCTATTGGAGGATCATAATGTTCGTTAAAAAAGCACAAATCGTATAGACTTGTGCCTTTTTATTGACACTCTAATTTTGGCATATAGGCTTCAAATTCTCATCATTCATTCTACTGATTTAAAAAGCTTCTTGTTGACCTACTTAGTTCACACTCACCGTAGCCCCTGTCGAAACCAAATTCAAATCCATAGTAGGATAAGGAATACCAATGTTCGCTGCGTCAAAAGCTTTCTTTACATTTTCTTGCATATAAAAATAAGTATCCCAATAATTTTCACTTAGAACAAAAGGACGCGTGGATAAATTTACGGAGCTGTCGCCCAATTCTGCTACCACTACCTTTTGAGAAGGACTTTTCAGAATCCATGGGCAATTCTCTCCTACTCTTAATATAATTGACCTGGCTCTATCTATATCATCATTGTATCCAATACCAAAAACCAATTCTACTCCCACTTTTCCTTGGCCGGAAATATTTGTAATCACATTACTGGTTACTACACTATTGGGTACATAGATTCTCTTATTATCTAAAGTTGAGAGAATGGTATTAAATATTTGAACCTCTACTACCGTACCGGTTTGGTCTCCTCCAACTACAACTAAGTCGCCTACTCTATAGGGTTTAAAAATCAACAGCAATATCCCACTGGCAAAATGTCCTAGGCTTCCTTGAAGTGCCATTCCTAAGGCGAAGGCTAAGGCTCCAAAGATTGCAACAAAGGAGGTTGTCTCTATTCCAAACATTCCAGCTACAAATACCAAAAGAAATAACTTTAGGCCTACGCTCATTAAAGAACCGAGAAAAGGTTGGATCGTTTCATCGACTCCATTTTTTTTCATTAAATTCCTAACGATATTAACCAACTTTCCTATCGCCCAAAATCCAAAAACCAGGGCGAAGATTGACCCGATAATTCTAGGTGAATAATCCAGTATCGAGTTAAATATTTTTTCGGTATCAAGTAGATCTTTCATTGTGCTAACTTGTTTAATAAATAGAAACTTAAAAAACTTCTTTATCGTTGGGGAAAGAGTATAGGATTTTCTGAGAAAAAATCCACTTAGTGTTATTTCTCTTTTGATTATGGTCGTTGCCTTTTAGGGTAAAACCTACAACTCATCTGTGAGACAATAGAGCATATAGTAACATCTGCTATATTAATTGCTTAAGCTGAGATCGATAATCAACGGTATAAGAAATGCAAATTTTGGGCCATTGTCAGTCAAATATTCACGTTATATAACTGACATTAGAAATGGACTACATATGTATTCACCCAAGCCTATTAAACCTGAAAGCAATTTTCTCTAAAACAAAATACAAACCGGTGTAGCCGCCTCAATCTCCCCTACTCGCTTCAAAAGTCCAGTTACCTCATCACGGGCAAAAGAAACAATATTATTAGACTTCTGATTCGCTACCAATAAATATTTCTCATCAGGTGAAAAAGAAAAATTTCTAGGCCAATCCCCTTTGGTGGATTCATGACCTAGCAATTCTAATCCTCCATCATTTACAATTTTAAAGATAACGATAGAATTATGACCACGATTTGTGGCATAAAGAAATTGACCATCGGCGCTAATTTTTATATCCGCTGGGAAATTAGCTTCGGAATAATCAGAAGGCAAGGTTGATACTTCGAACTTGTAATTATATTGATGATTTTCACCTTGTTCAACCATGGCTATGGTGCTATTCAATTCATTTACAATGTAGATCCAGTTTCCACTAGGGTGAATGGCCAAATGCCGAGGGCCGGCTCCAGGATTCAATGTAAGCGTATTAGGATCAGAAGGAATTAGTTTTTGATTTTCTTGGTCTAAAACAGAGAACCATAGCTGATTGGTTCCTAGATCAACAGCAGTAATTAAATTAGCATTGGGCATAAAGCATGCGTAATGTGCATGAGGAGCGGTTTGTCTTTCTGTACCGCCATTCCCAGTGTGAACTTGCAGATCAAGTAGGTCGGAAAGTTTTCCTTTTTGATCTATTTTCAATAGACCGACATTTCCGCCCGTATAGTTTGCTGTCAAAACAAAGCCATCTTTATTAGTTGAGACAAAACATGGATGAGCACCTCCCGATAAACTTCGACTTAAAAAAGTGAGACTGTCTTCGCTTATTGCAAAAGATTCAATACCTCCTTTGTTGTCATTATCTATTTCATTAACGACGAGCATGAAATTACCATCTTTGCTTTTAGTTAAATAGGAAGGATTTTCTGATATGGCAGCTAAGCCATTTTTTTTCAAATTACCATCTTCTTCTAATTCATACTTATAAATACCTTGGCTCTCGCCATCCGTGTAAGTTCCTACATAAAATGGGATATTGATGGAGTTATCGATGTTTTGGGAATTTTGATTACTACAGCCAAGAGCAATAAGTAGTAACAATAAAAGTAATTGTTTTTTCATTTGGCATCTTTGGCGCAAGATAGCAATTCAATACAAATGGCTTCAAAAGAAAGTAGTCTAAAAACTATTGCTTTACAACTTTCTTGGTAGTACTACCCTTTCCATATTGAATTTCCAATAAGTATGTTCCAATCGGAAAATCCGATAAATCAATCGAGATAATTTTCTCATCAAATTCATTTTCTTTTGACAAGAGTATTTCACCAGTTAAACTATGCAGCATTAGTCTATCTATTTTTTTACCTTCTATATTTATATGAGCAGTTGTAGGGTTAGGGAAAATAAAAATGTTCAGCACTTCATTGTTGGCGATTTCATTCACATCAATTATAGTTCCATCGATATACATTCTTTGAAACCAAATATTAAGTTTACCATTTCTAGGATCGCCCCAAACAGCATTCAAAGTGTCGCTTTGTAATTTTATACACATGAAATCATTTCCCGACTCTTCTAATACAGCATCATGTGCAATTGCTTGGGTTGTAATTTGAAAATTCGGGCTAAAACTAGTCTCGTCTTTTACATAGCAAAACATTGCCGTCGAAATTTGCTACACCGAATCCAGTGAAATCCACATAGGAGATAAAAACGTCGCCATCAGAGTTGAAATCAATGCAGGGATCAGCTGAGGTAAAACTGTTTTCAATATGGGGAAGGTCGACTGTAGCACTCCATGTCCTAGCTGCGTCGAAACTTACCTAATAAACGTCAATATACTCAAAACAACGACTTCTAGCATGCTCAATATTGTCATATTTGCCACCTTTTAAATCTTCTGCTTTGAAACTTGAAAACCAGGATTCAGCCGTGGCGTTAGCATAATGGTTATCTCGTCTTGTCATACTTTGTTTAAAATCATTTAATGATATAATCTTTCTGAAATTTTTACTCCCATATTGACCGCCACCATCTGAATGGACTATCAATCCGGCTTTCGGTTCTCTTCTCTTCAGAACTCTTTTAAACGACACGATAACCAATTCTTTTTCTAAGTTATCATCAACATGCCAACCTACTACGACATGGCTAAACAAATCCAGCCAAGTTGATAAATAAAACCAGGTTCCATCTTTCAATGGAAGATAAGTGATATCTCCTACATAGACCTCATTTGGGGCTGTTGGCCCTTCTTTATCTAGTAAAAGATTTGGACTCCTCCTCATTCCCGGTCTACTTTGAGTTGTTTTTGGCACAAAGCTTTTAGGTTGTATTGCCGTTATTCCAAATTTATCCATTATAGTTCGTACTCTTTGTCGGTCTATATTATGACCAAGGTCTTTCAGTTCTGCTACTATTCTTCTTGCTCCATATCTACGCTTATGTTGTCCAAATATTCCTACCACTAATTGCTCCAATTCTTTTGAATCGGAGAGACTTCCTATCTTC
>CALGJW010000585.1 GCA_937930025.1 uncultured Saprospiraceae bacterium
GAATATTGGAATGGCCCATTTGGAGGGATTTGGTGGTTTAGAAGGAGTTAAAAAGGGTAAATCAGAGCTTTATGAATTTTTGGCTGAAAACAATGGGGTAGCTTTTATAAATAAAAATGAAAAGTACTTGGCTGATTTATCTAATGAAATAGGACATCGTAGGGTTTTCTATGGAAATTTTGATTCATCTGAAAATGAAGTATGGCTAAGAGTTCAAAGATTGAGATCTTCAAATGAGCTTTTAAAAGTTGGATTTTGGAATATTCAAGAGGAAAATTTTGAGATTCAAACAAATCTAATTGGAGATTATAATCTTCCAAACTTGGCAGCTGCAATATGCTTAGGACTTTATTTCAAAGTGGATGAAAATAAGTTGAGCCAAGCGTTGGCTGGATATGTTTCTCAAAATAATCGTTCGCAAATAATAGAATACAAAGGGGCCAGAATTATATTGGATGCATATAATGCTAATCCGAGTAGTGTCCTTTTAGCCATCAATAATTTTTCGAGATTTGATGAAGCCCCTAAAGTTGTTATTCTTGGAGCGATGAAAGAGCTCGGAAGTTATTCTAAAGCAGAACACATCAAAATTGCTGAACAAATTCAGGCCTACAACTTTGAACAAACTTTTTTAGTTGGGGAAGAATATAGGGAAGCGGCTAAGTTATTTGATTTTTCTTTTTTTTCTGATGTTCAAGCATTAAAAGAATCATTAAAAGACGATTTTTTCAAAAACAAATTGATCTTAATAAAGGGGTCGCGATCTACAACTTTAGAAAAATTGGTTCAATAGTATTATCCAATATTGTTTAGCGCTTTTATTAAACGATCTGGAATTTCTTCCTTAGTAGCTTCCAAGTAATCTTCATATGTACATGCTATCAGTAGGTTTTTCCCGCCATTTTTGTCTTTCGGCAATTGAATCCACCATCTACCCGACAACGTACTTTTCCAAAATGAAATTTCGGTATTTAGAGATTTAAGCTTAATGATGTATTGGGTCAGATTTTGTTCCTTTAAAGGATAATCCCCTTTTCTATTCATAAAACCGTCTATAAAATACCAAATTGCTTGCGCCATTAAATTTGCGGTTAGCTGATTATCGTCCTTTTCTAGGGCAAACCCGTTTAAGGAAAATCCTTTAACTCGATCACTTATACCTGCGTATCTAGAAATTTGACAAAGTTCTTCTCCGAAAAAACCATTGGTAGACTTAGATATTTGGGCAGTCGCTTCAGAATTTCGAATAACATCTGCATTTAAAGAAACAATGTCAGCATCCCGCAAGATGGGTTCAGCCAATGAAAGCGCTCCTCGCAATTTGCCTAAACCCAATTCTTGTAGCGGAATTTGAGCCAATAGTGTATTTTCAGATTTATAGCGAAAATGGCTTTGAGTTCCCAATAGACTTAGAGAATTAATCCGATATGGGTTTTTGGTAAAAAGTTTATTCCAATAATCTTCATCTTGAGAAATCTGATTTATTTTTTCCTGTATCCAAACGACATTGGTTGGTTCGTCTGGTTTATTAAATGCTTCAAATAGAATTTTATCGGCCTCAACTCCTTTTCCAACTAAAATTGGGATGATTCCACCTTCAGCTAATTCACGCAAACACTGAATAGCAAAAGTTGGGTCCTCACTTCTGAGATTGCCTAAGTCGATGATATGTTTTTTTGCCCAAGGAAAGGACATTTCATAGAGGGCCTTTCTAATAAATTGGGCATTTTCTTTATCCAATCCTATCAATCCGATAAACTGACGGCCCAATTTTTTTTCCTTTCCGGAAAAAAATTGGATGTAATGTCCAAAACGATCAGTTTTTTGATGATTAAAACTCCTAAATTCGGCCTCTGAATGAGGACTGAGCCAGTTCTTAAGCATAGTGGATTGGTTTACTCAAAGGTAATCATACGAAAATCAAATAAAATCAAAAATGAATCAATTACTTCAAACATATAAGGAAAAAACACCAGAAATAGTCTTTGAATGGAATGACCCCGAAACTTATGCTAGGGGATGGGTAGTCATCAATTCATTGAGGGGAGGTGCTGCTGGCGGCGGAACAAGAATGCGTAAAGGATTATCCAAAGAAGAAGTTATTTCTTTGGCAAAAGTTATGGAAATAAAATTTTCCGTCTGCGGACCTTCTATAGGAGGAGCCAAATCTGGGATTGACTTTGATCCAAATGATCCAAGAAGGGAAGAAGTTCTAACTAGGTGGTATACTGCTGTATTCCCAATATTGAAAAATTATTACGGTACAGGAGGCGACTTGAATGTAGATGAATTGAAAGATGTTATACCAATTACTGAGGATTTAGGACTTTGGCATCCACAGGAAGGCATAGTAAATGGGCATTTGAACTTTAAAAAAGGAGATAAAATAAACATCATTGGACAGCTGAGGTACGGTTGTGCGAAAATAGTAGAAGACCCTAATTTTGTACCTGATGACCATAAATATGCGGTTGCAGATCTCATTACGGGCTTTGGAGTTTCCGAATCTGTGAAACACTTCTATAAGATTTACCGTAATAGTGATCTGAATGGCAAAAGAGTCATTATTCAAGGCTGGGGAAATGTAGCCTCTGCCGCCGGAATCTATTTAGCGCTTCAAGGAGCAATCATAGTTGGCATTATTGATAAAAATTTTGGACTAATTGCCGAAGATGGTTTGTCGTTTGATAAGGTCAAAAATCTTTTTGTTCATAAAAGAGGAAATAAACTGAACAATAAACTTATGAGACCGTTCGAAGAGATAAACAATGAAATTTGGAAAATAAAAGCGGATATTTTCATTCCAGGAGCAGCTTCAAAGCTTGTAACAAGGGATCAAATAGATGCAATGTTGACAAATGACTTGGAGCTTATTGCTTGCGGAGCGAATGTTCCCTTTGTTGATGATCAAATATTTTTTGGTCCAACAGCAAAGTACACCGACGGCAAAGTTAGTATGATACCAGATTTCATTGCCAATTGTGGAATGGCTAGGGTATTTGCCTACCTTATGCAACCAGAAATAAAGGTTACAGATGAAGCCATCTTTAACGATGTTTCTGAGGTGATTAGAGCAGCGATCCAAGAAGTTTATGATTTAGATAGCTCTTTGATTAATATTTCTAGCAATTCTTTGGAAAACGCACTAAAAAAACTAGTTTGAGGCATCGTTTTTGCTATTAAAGCTGTTTTTAGTCTAGAAAATCAAAGAAATGATAGTCAAATGAGATATAAAAACTATATCTTATATGAAAATGACTAGGTTTCTAGGGTTTCTAAGGAATATTAATTGTTTTTATGGCTTATTTTATTTGGCATCACTAAAAAAAGAATTAGTTTTACGCTTCATTTTGAACAATAATTAACACCCAATTCGATAACGTACAAAGTATTACCCTTATGACAAGGAAATTTATTCTTCTTACATGTTTAGCTGTGTGCCTGACTTTTGGGCTATCACACGCACAAACGGACGGTTTAAAACTTACCGCCAAACCTAAAAACCTATGGGAATTAGGTATTAATGTTGGACACAGCATCCTTACAGGTGATGTGGACTGGAATTCTGACTTCGGTGTTGGATTATCTCTAAGAAAAGCGTTGGATTATACGTTCTCAGTGAGAATGGATGCTAATTACTTGAGATACAAAAATGTTGAAGATGTAAACCGAAGAGAGGTTGATGGTGCTATTTATGGTTACCCAACTAGTTGGATGCCTGAATCAACGGGTACTAACATTGCTGGTGACATTCAAGTGTTAGCCTCATTAAATCAAATTAAAGTTTTCAAGAAAAACAAAATTAATCCTTACGGATTTGCTGGATTAGGTATCGGAGCTGTTCAGGCGGATGTCACTAATCAAGGAATGGATGAAAAAGATGTTTGGGAGACAAGAGGTTCTGATGATGATTGGCAAATAACTCCGCAAATAACTGGAGGTCTTGGTATTGGATTCTTGGTTGGCAAGAAAGTGAGTATTGCTGTAGAGCATAAAATCTATAAATTTTTAGGAAGAGCTGCCGATTTACTTGATGGCGTTGAATTTCAAGGAACTCTTAATGATATAGTTATCACTAAAGATGATGACCTAGGAAATTATACAAACATTAGACTAAACATTGCTCTTGGCAAATTAAATGACGATAGCCAAATGCCTTTATGGTGGGTTTCTCCAATGGACCAAATAGCGGAAGATTTAGCTGAAGTTAAAGCTCGCTCTATATTCGATGATACTGATTCTGACAAAGATGGTATCTTAGATATGGTTGATCAAGAAGCTGATACTCCTGAAAATTGCCCGGTTGACACTAGAGGTGTAAGATTGGATAGTGATGGTGACGGAATTGCTGATTGTGAAGACGATGA
>CALGJW010000586.1 GCA_937930025.1 uncultured Saprospiraceae bacterium
GAAAAAATTGATTTGCTAATTTTACTTTCAGGTCCTGAGCCTCAACGAAGTATTCTGGAAGAAAAAATTTGGAAACAACTAAAGGAAATCAACCAACAAGTAGTTTTTGTACGAGGAACAAACGATAGCGCTAAAAATACAAACCCAGCCATAACAACTTTTGATCTGCTTGATGGAGATCAGTTGACGCCTTTAATTCAAAAAGCCGATCGAATAGTTTGTCGATCTGGTTATTCGACTTTAATGGACCTTGCACAAGCTGGAAAATCTGCTTTGCTAATCCCAACCCCAGGTCAAACAGAACAAGAATATTTGGGGAAATATTTTAAGGAAAAAAATTGGGCAACAGTACAAAGCCAATCAGCGTTAAACTTAAATGCGTTTCTCAATATTTTGGAACCACCAAAAATTCCATTTCTTCCAATGACTTTACAGAAGTGGGTTTATCAAATCTCTGTTTTACTTTCCTAATGAAACTTTTATTTGATTAGATAGGAATTACAAATAGTTCCATAATTAATGCAAGGACCATCTCCATCGTATTCAGTGTTTTCCAGTTTTGTTGTGGCCCAGCATCATTTTTTATTCAAAGAAACAAACAATGTCTTCTCCTAGACAGATGGTTCATTTTTCAATATTTTTCCAACACCCCATTCTGATTTTAACAGGCTGATAATCAAGGACATAATTAACAAATTTGAGAATTAGTTTTTCTTGTGATACTTCTGTGATTGTTTGGTGAAATTGTTGCAATCATTCTCCTGTTACATTGCAATTATATTATTCAACAAATGTCAAATTAAAATTATTCATTATGACTTTTAGAAACGCTTTTTCATTTTTCGCTTTAATAGCAATGATAGGATTCACCTCCTGTTCCGAAGACGAGGAACCAATGGTTGACGATACAAAACAAAATATCGAACTTAATATTAGCGGCCTTGAAGACCTTGGTAGCGACTACGCTTATGAAGGTTGGATTATTGTCGATGGAGCGCCTGTATCGACAGGAACTTTCACTGTTGATGGTGCAGGAAATTTATCCGCAACTTCTTTCGAAGTGGAAAAAACGGATGCTGCAAATGCAACCAAATTTGTAGTTAGTATCGAGCCTATTCCTGATTCAGACCCAGCTCCTTCCGCAGTTAAAATTCTTGGAGGAGATTTTAATGGTAACACAACCACCCTTTCTACTTCTGACGGAGCAGCTTTGTCCACAGATTTTACCGACGCTACAGGAAAATATATCTTGGCTACGCCTACGGATGGAGGATCAGATACCAATGAAAATTCTGGTGTCTGGTTTTTAGACAATTCATCTGGAGCTGCAGCGGTTGGTTTAGATCTACCTACGCTTCCTGCCGGTTGGGAATATGAAGGTTGGGCAGTAGTTGACGGAACACCAGTTACAACTGGAAAGTTCACCTCTGTTGCTGGAGTTGACGCTGAAGCTCTTTATAGTGGAGCTGCTGACGGACCTCCATTTCCAGGCGAAGATTTCTTAACCAATGCACCTTCTGGATTAACTTTCCCAACAGACTTAGCGGGAAAAACAGTAGTGATTTCAGTAGAGCCAGTACCTGACAATAGCTCCGCACCTTTTGTTTTGAAACCATTGGTTGGTCCAGTTCCTGCTGACGCAACTGATCATTTCGCATATGATATGAACAACAATGCAGCTGCTACCAATCCAACTGGAACAGTAACTAAATAAAATAATCGTTTCAGAAATCTTTAGATCGGGCTCAGCTGAAAAGTTGTACCCGATCTTTTTGTTTTATTTGTTATTTTCGTCCTATTCTAAATTTAAACCAAACCATGAAAGGACCAGCTATTTTTCTCGCGCAATTCTCAGACGACAAAGCCCCATTTAATTCATTTGAAAATATTTGTAAATGGGCAGCTTCTTTAGGATACAAAGGAATTCAAATTCCTACCTGGGATGCTAGAATGATTGATCTTGAAAAAGCTGCAAAAAGTAAAACCTATTGCGGTGAATTGAAAGGTATCGCAAAAGAACATGGGCTGACTATCACGGAACTTTCCACTCACCTGCAAGGACAATTGGTGGCAGTACATCCAGCTTACGATATTCAATTTGATGCCTTTGCGCCCAAAGCTGTTCATGGTAAACCAAAGCAAAGAACGAAATGGGCAGTGCAGCAATTAAAATATGCCGCAAGAGCAAGTAAAAATTTAGGAATAAAAGCACATGCAACTTTCTCGGGTGCTTTGATCTGGCATACCATGTATCCTTGGCCTCAACGTCCCGCCGGCCTAGTAGAATCTGGTTTTAAGGAATTGGCAAAAAGATGGTTGCCTATCCTAAATGAATTTGACAAAAACGGCGTGGACGTTTGTTATGAAATCCACCCTGGCGAAGACCTACACGATGGTGTCACTTTCGAAAGATTTTTAAAAGCTACTGGCAATCACAAGCGTTGTAATATTTTATACGATCCCTCACACTTTGTTCTACAGCAACTGGATTACTTACAGTACATCGATATCTATCACGAGTATATTAAAATGTTCCACGTTAAAGATGCGGAATTCAATCCTACTGGTAGGTCTGGTATCTATGGTGGCTATCAAGATTGGGCAGATC
This sequence comes from uncultured Saprospiraceae bacterium, assembly GCA_937930025.1. Classification (GTDB taxonomy): domain Bacteria; phylum Bacteroidota; class Bacteroidia; order Chitinophagales; family Saprospiraceae; genus JABDJM01. Next base: position 2,609 of record CALGJW010000586.1, read on the forward strand.
GCCCCGGTCGATTCCGTTCCTTAGGAGATGGCCATGTGGACTTCGTTTCCATTTTTTCCAAACTAACCCAACATGGATTCAAAGGTTGGGCAGTATTGGAATGGGAATGCTGCATCAAGGACAGTAACCAAGGAGCAGCGGAAGGCGCAGAGTTTATCATGGACCACATGATAACCAAAGCCGGAAGAGCCTTTGACGATTTCGCTGGACAAGCAGCCAATGAAAAGCTGAATAGAAAAATCATGGGTCTGTAAACCCATAGTCATTTTTATTATTTCCAGAATTTAGTTTAACAAGTTGCTAGAAGCAACTTGTATCTTTAGCCTATGCGAATTGTTTTCCTTTTCCTCCTTCTTGCTTCCAATTATTTTGCAATTAGCCAGCAAGCACCATTGCTATATGGCTATGTGGTTTCTGAAGAATCCAACAATCCATTAGATGGTGCTACTATAGTTGCAATCAAAGGAGAACAACAACTTTCAGCTATATCGGATAGCGAAGGATACTTTGCTTTTCCAGGATTGATAGCTGGTAGATACTCCTTAGAAGTAAATTTCCTTGGATTTCAATCCCAACGCTTGGTGGAAATTCTAATTGAAGCAGGCAGAGCACAAGAGATAAAAATATACCTAGCACCTACAACTTTAGATTTACCTATGGCAGTGGTTCGGGCTGGAATCGAAAACAGTTCAACCAAATTATTACCAGGAGCACAGATATTAACCATAGAAGAAACTAGAAGACTACCTGCCACTTTTAATGATCCTGCAAGACAACTCATCGCCTATCCAGGAGTAGTGAACACCAGCGATCAAGCAAATAATATTTCTGTACGTGGAAATAGCCCAGTGTCTTTGGCGTGGCGATTGGAAGGAGCTGAGATTGTAAATCCAAATCACTTAAGTAACGCTGGAACACGAACGGATAGAATTTCCGAAGCGAGCGGAGGGGTAAATATGCTTTCTGCACAGATGCTTAGTACTTCCAATTTTTATGCAGGAGCAGCTCCAGTAGAGTATGGAAATCTCCAAGGTGGATTGATGGACATGCGCATGCGTTCAGGCAATAGAGAGAAGTGGGAAGGAACTTTTCAATTAGGATTGCTTGGGATGGATGCAAGTATGGAAGGGCCATTTTCAAAGAAAAAGAAAGGAGCCTCTTACTTATTTAATTATCGCTACTCTACCTTGGGTGTTTTAAATGCATTAGGAGTTGAATTGGGCGATGAGGAAATTTCCTTCCAAGACTTTGCTTTACATCTAAATTTTCCAAGTAAAAAACTGGGGACCTTTTCGTTTTTTGGAATAGCTGGAGCCAGTGATACTTACTTTACTCCCGAGAAAGATTCTTCGTTGTGGGAAACGCTTAGAGATAGCCGTATAGTTGATTATTATTCCGGTGCTTTCGTTACTGGGTTCAAACATTTAGTCAGTATTAATAATAAAGGAAGCTGGAAAACTACAGCTGTATATTCCGGTGCATCAAATTCACGAGGAGAATTTTTTGACGATGGAGGGACTATCCTCAACAAGATATCAAGAGAAAACTTTTTTCAAGAAAAACTTACCGTTCGAACTAAAGTGGACTATGCTTTTGATCCTAAAATCTCAGCTACATTCGGGCTTGAGGATGCCTCCCAAAGATTAAATGCAAGATATAATGACAATTCAACAAACGGAGATATAAGAAAAAGCTTTACACTTAATTCGTTTAGAACATTCGGCCATTTAAATTTAATTTTATTAAATCAATTTAATTTAAACATAGGAGGCACCTTTCAATTTAACTCTGGACTCGACCTTAACGAAACTGCACTACTTCCAAATCTGTCTATTAAATACGCAATTGACCGTACCCAAACTATTCGTTTTTCGTATGCAAAATACTTAAGAAACCAACCAGCTTTTCAATACATCACACCTTTTGACAGCACACTATTGCTTGTAAATACAAGAAACAACCTATTAAGTTACCAGAACAACAATGTTAGTTTGAGTTACGAACTTATGTTGAAAAAAGATAGCAGACTTAGAACCGAATTATATTACCAATACATTGAAAATGCTGCAACCCTTATAAACGAGGCTCAAAAATATTCTTCGCTTAACTTTGAGGAATCCACTTTCCCAAGTTTCGGAACACTGACCAACAATGGCCAAGGCCGAAATTACGGCTTAGAAATCCTTTGGCAAAAATATATCACGGAGGATTTTTATTACTTGACCAATGCTTCTTTTTTTAAAAGTGAGTATAAAAATGGGTTGGGCGCATGGCGCCCGACGCGCTATGACGCTGGCTATTTATTCAATCTAACTGTAGGAAAAGAATATCGTTGGAAAAAGAAGTGGGATAAAACTTTGGGGATCAACCTAAGGCTAACTTACCTCGGCAACCTGCGCTATACACCGATTGACCTAGAAAACTCTATCGCTGAAGGAGTCGAAGTACTTTCTGAAGATGTGTATTCCGAAAAATTAAAGCCGTATGCGAAAGGTGATTTGAGAATATATTTACGAACAGATAAAATTAAATACTCGAGTAGTCTTTCTCTGGACGTTCAGAATTTTTTCAATCGCAAGAATGATGGATTTTATTTTTTCGACCCAAGAACAGAAATTATTCAATCGAAAAAACAACTTGGCCTAATTCCAATTCTTAATTGGAGAATTTCATTTTAATTAAATATTAGTTAACCACAACCTCTTGTGCCATGGCAGCTTTCTGAGGTATGGTAAAAAAGAAAGTACTACCCTCTCCTGTTTTGGAGTTTACCCAAATTTCTCCTTGGTGTCTTTCCACAATTTTCTTACAGGTTGCCAATCCAATTCCAGTGCCTTCGAATTCTTGTTGTGTATGTAACCTTTGAAACATTTCGAAAATCTTTGCTTGATCTTCTTTCTTAATTCCGATTCCATTATCCTTTATAGAAAAATAAGGCTGTCCATCCCTAGACTCGCATTTTATTACTACCACTGGATTTTTCTCATTAGTAAATTTAACAGCATTGCCGATCAAATTTTGGAAGAGTTGAATCATTGCCGTTTTATTGCAGTATATTTTGGGGAGGTCAGATTTCTTGTAATTGATCTTTACCTTTCTTTTTTCAATCTTAAATTTGAGATTATCCAACGCTATAGCAACAAGCTCCTTTGAATCTACCCATTGAGATTTCTCTCCCTTATTTTGTACGCGACTATAATCCAATAGATCGGTTAACATTCGATCCATCCTGACTGCAGCATCAGTAATGAAATGCATGAATTCTTTAGCTGGAGCGTCAAAGGTTTCGGTATATTTTCGATTCAATAATTTGGTATAAGAATTTATCATTCTTAACGGCTCTCTTAAATCGTGAGAGGCTACTGAAGCAAATTGCTGAAGATCCAAGTTCGACTGAGCCAACTTAGCATTTTGCTCTTTAATTTTTTCCCCTCTTAATTCTAACAACTTAAATAATCGAGCTTGCATTTTAGATTTAGAAATCATAATGAAGCCTGTAATAGTAAAAAACGCAGCAAAGGCAAAAAGTAAAAACCAATATAAGCCCTTAATTTTTTGCTCTTTAGAAAGTAAATTTTTCTCTGCAGATAAAAGTGCAATTTGCTTTTCCTTACTTTCTAATTCATATTTATTTTTTATCTCGCCCATTTCTTTCATTGCAACTTCAGTTACCAATGTATCTTTGATAGCGACATAAGCCTTCAAGAAATAATATCCGTCTATTTCATTTCCAAGCATGGCATTTGCATCTGCCAATCCACTGTAGACATAAGCTAACTCTCTAGGAAGATTTAATTTACTGGCCAAACATCTTGCCTCATCAAAATAATGAAGTGATGAATGAGGTTCTTGCATTTGAACATAGGCCATTCCTATTCCACAAAAAGAACCTACTTGTTCTCCTAAATTATTTAATTCCGTTTCAATCGCCAATGCTGCTTTGTATTCTGTTGCAGCAAGTTCATACAAGCCAAGTTCCATGTATAGGTTGGCAATGTTCTTTTTACCAACGGCCATTGATTTAGCGTCCCCATGTTTTTCTGCTAGTAACAACGCTTTTTTATTGTACAAAAGCGCCTGATCTTTTCGACCAATACTTTTACTTGCTTTAGAAATAGCTGAATAAACACGATGCCTAGAGAAATCGTCATTAATAGATTCTGCAATTTCCTGAGCAACTAAATATTCCTTCAATGCAAGTTGCGGATTCTCTTGTTTAAAATGAATATTTCCGATAGATACTTTCGACTTTACAAGACCCACTGAATCTCTAAGGCTTTCATAAATCAATAGTGCTTCTGTAATTGATTGATAAGATTAATCATAATTTCCATTTGCCAAAGCTATGCTTGACATTTTTTCAAAAGTCAAGGCTCTATCTACTGGCGATATACTTTTCCCTGACTCTTGTACAAATTCTTGATAATATGTTGTGGCTGATTTGTAATCATGCTGAGCAAACGAAACATTTCCCAATTGGAGAATAAATGGAAGTCCCAATTCCTTTTGATCCAAGCTATTTGCAATTCCCAAACCACGCTCTAACTGATCTTTGGCTTTTTCGAATTCCCCAACCTCTAAATGAGCCTTGGCTATATCAAGCATAAGTTCACTTAGTTGATCAGAAGGCCAGTTAGGAGCTTCTTGCTCTAGCACCCAATGAAGGCTATCTAATTTGGAGACAGATGCATTAAGCGTGGAACTATAGAGCAGAAGGATGGTGAAAATTCGAATAAAGCTTCTGGTAGCGTAGAATTTCATCAATGGTCTTTTTTAGGTTTAAAGGGCGGGGAATGCTTCGGGAAATATGTCACAAATTCTATTCCATCACATAAATGTGTTATATGAATCGAATAATCCGTTGACCAAACCAATATTTAAAAGCCTTTCAAGCTTTATTCGTATACAAAACACCTCTGTTTCTTTTCATTTTCACTTCTTAGCTTTCTAATAAAAAGATACCTTTGTTGGCTAATAATCATTATTGAAAACTCAATGGTAGAGGAGCTAGTTTTAGAATTGACAACACAACAGGACGACAATCGTCCGGTATTTGTAGCTGGCAATTTCAACAATTGGAATGTAGATGATAAGGAGTATCAGCTAAAAAAGATTAAAAAAGGAAAGTACCGCATTATTTTTCCAAAAAAAATGCAGCTCCCCAAACCTTTAGAGTATAAGTACATCCGAGGAGGCTGGGAAAATGTAGAATGCGATAGATTCGGAAATCGCAGACCAAATAGAGTAATTCATCACACTAAGGGAAAGGTTGAAGATTTTGTACCGATGTGGCGAAAAAATGGGAAAAGCCATGAAACCAAGTTTTTACCCAAGCCAGTGGTAATTGAGGAAAATTTTGAAATTCCTCAACTTATTAAGACTAGAAGAATTGCTGCTTTGCTTCCTCATGATTACTATGAGTCAACTAAAAGATACCCTGTCCTTTACTTACAGGATGGTCAAAATCTCTATGAATCGCAAGCTGCGTTTGGAACTTGGGGTGTTAGAGAAAAATTGGCCATTTTAAAAGAGAGCGGTATTGGAGATTTAATCGTGGTTGCCATAGACCACGCAGAAGAAGAGCGCATAGAAGAATATACCCCAAGTCAACAAACTAAATTAGGCGTTGGCGAGGGTAAAAAATACGTTCGTTTTTTAGCTGACACGCTTAAGCCTTACATCGATCATAAATTTAGAACCAAGAAAGGACCCCAGCATACAGGAATAGGAGGAAGCTCCATGGGTGGACTTATCAGTTTGTATGCAGGAAAAATGTATCCAGAAGTTTATTCAAAATGGATGTTATTTTCTCCATCCCTCTGGGTAGTCCCTACCTTTAAATTCGAAGATTATATTTTCCAATATCCTTTTGAACGACGCATCTATTTATATGCTGGAAGAAAAGAATCTGTTAACTTAGTCCGTAGAATTAATAATCTCTCCAATAAATTAAAAATTGCTGCCGAAAGCAATCCCCAATTTACTAAGGTACAAATGAGTATATCTGAAGACGGCGAACACTCAGAATATTTCTGGGGCCGAGAATTTTGCAACGCTGTGGAATGGTTGTTTTTTAATAAAGAGAAATAAACTCCACTAACCAACTTACTTATGAAAATTAGCTTTCAAGCCCAACCCAAAAATGCTCATCAATTAATTATCCTAAGCAAGGATAAAAAAGCGACTAAAAGCTTTTATTCCGCTGAGAATATAAGCACGAATGCTGCAAACCTAGCAACACTTTTAGGAAAGACCTGCATCAGTTCTAAAACTGAAGTCAAACATATTCTATCTGTTTCATCAGATCCTAAAGAGATTACAACAGGAGTTGCAAAATGGATTCAGTCGAACTCAAAAACGTTTCCATCAAAAATTTCGCTAGTAGTTCAAAAAGAATTACTCAATCATTTGGATGCGATTCTTATTGGAATCCTTCAGGGTCGATATCAAATAGGCTTATATAAGACTAAAAAATCGTCCGATGATTTTTCTACTTCAAGTGCGCAAATCATTATCAAGGGAGCAGCTAATGTTCGTTTATCTGCTCAAGTAAAATATGCTCAAGCAATCTATACCGCGCAACAGCTTTCCATGGATATGGTTAATGCTCCCGGAAATAAGTTGAAACCATCGGACATGGCGGCCAAAATAAAAGCAGCAGCCAAAAAAGGCAAATACGCCGTTAAAGTTTTTGGTAAAAAACAAATTCAACAGAAGGGACTAGATGCACTTTTGGCTGTCAATAGAGGTTCTGAATGGGATCCAGCTTTCATCATCGCAGAATACAAGGGCAAAGCG
>CALGJW010000587.1 GCA_937930025.1 uncultured Saprospiraceae bacterium
TTGGAAAAACATTTCAGCCACTCTTCCTGAAAGAGGTTCTGTTTACGCCATAGAGGAAGATCATGAAAAGTCAGATCTGATATTTTGTGGAACAGAGTTTGGCGTTTTCTTTTCTGCAAACGGTGGATCAAATTGGAAGCAATTGAAAGCAGGCATACCTACTATTGCCGTAAGAGACATTGCCATCCATCGTGGGGAAAGTGATTTGATTCTAGGAACCTTTGGTCGTGGATTTTATGTGTTGGATGATTATTCAAGTTTGCGTGAAATTCCAGCTGATGGAATAAAAGAGGAAGCGGCATTGTTCGCAAGTAGAGATGCCTTGCAATTTGAATATGCCACACCACTTGGACTTCCTGGAAAATCCTTTCAAGGCGATGACTACTACAGCGCAGAAAATTTGGGGTCAGAGGCCATTATTACTTTTTACCTTAAAGAAAAGTTGATGTCGGCAAAAGACGAGAGGTTGAAAGCTATTAAGGATTCGAAGAAGGACAAAAAAGAAGTGAGCTATCCTAGTTATGAAACGCTTTTGAAAGAGCAGGAGTCTGAAGACCCTAAAGTAGTCATTCGCATTTCAGATAAAAATGGGGAAGTGATACATCAGAAAATGATGAAACCCCAAAAAGGTGTTCAACGCTATAAATGGAATTTACGTTACACACCACAATCGGCCGTTAGTTTTTCAAAACCTAAATTTTACAATCCTTTTGCAGGAAAAAATGAAGGAACCTTAGTTGCTCCTGGAACCTATACGGTGAGCTTGTCAACCTTAGTGGATGGGGAATTAAATCAAATGGGTACTACTGAGTTGAATGTTGTTCGGTTAAATAATACCGTGATGCCTGCCAAAGATCAAGCAGCCAAAGTGGAATTTCAAAGAGCGGTGGCTAACTTGGCTAAAGATATTGAGGCCAGTGGTAAAACTTTAAACGAACTAAAATCTCGAATGAAGTATATGAGGAAAGCTATTGAATTGTCGGAAAAAAGCGATGCTAAATTATTATCGGAAGCCATCGAAATTCAATCAGAGATAAAAACCATTGAGAGAGCTCTTAATGGAGATAGAATCAAATCTCGTTTAGATATTGGCGAGCCACCAACACCTAGAAATAGGATTGGAGGCTTAAATTACGAACAGAAATATAGTACTGCGGCTCCAACTAAAACGCATCAGGAAAGTCTAAGGATCGCCATTGAAGAATTTATTCCAATCAAAGCAAATATAGAAAAGCTTATACAATATAAGTTTAAGCCGTTGGAGCAAAAATTGGAATCTATCAATGCACCATATACGCCAGGGCGAGGTTTGAACTAAACCAAATTTGATCAATTATTCTGATAGTTATTCTAGAAAAATAAATTACTTTTGAATGAGTTTTACGCAGAGCACGCATACCTGTTTAGTAAACTGACTAAAACAAAGCCTATGACTTTTGATCATGCTGAAATTTTGGAAATACTAGAAAAAATAGGATACGAAATCAAGCAAGATAATGAAGACATCATTTCTCGAAGAGCAAAAATATTTGCTAAAAGATCTGGGGAATACATTCTTTATAATGGCGAAAAGATGAAACCAGAAGAGGTATTTAAAATCGAATTAAAAAAGAGAATTTTTAATCTTCATTAGATAACCTTGACCAATTTTTGAGCACAACACTATGATAATTAATTTACTACTGATCACTCTTTGTTGCATCATTATTTGGAGAGCAAGTGATGGTTTCGAGGCGGCATCAGAATTTCTTGGAAGGAATTTGACCGATGGAGTTCGAGGCGCTACAATAAATGCCATTGGTAGTTCTATGCCTGAACTTTTTACCACCTTCTGGTTCTTATTTGCACTACAAGATAGGGATGGATTCGCTAGTGGAATTGGAACTACCGCCGGATCCGCCATTTTCAATGGAATGATTATTCCAGCCATTGTTATCCTAGCTGTGCTTGGTTACGGATTAGCAAAACGAGTTACGGTTTCTAAGAAAGTAATCTTACGAGATGGAATTACCTTAATCTTAGCAGAATTAGTTCTCATCTTTTTAATCACAGGAACTTCTTTAGAATGGTGGCATGGGTTAATTCTAATGTGTGTTTATGGAATATATGTAACGATGATGCTCTTTAACATGAGTGATAGCACTAATGAGGAGGACGAGAACGACGAGGAGGACGAACAAGAGGAAGACGACAAACCTGGATTTTTAAAATCATTATTGATCTTAGATTTAGAATCCGCTTTTATTCGCAGTAAGATTGGAACAGTAAACGCATGGACGCTGCTTGTCGTCGCCATGCTTATTATCGGAGGCTCCTGTGCATTACTAGTTTATGCTTGTGAAGGATTTGCACATCAGTTAGGTATTCATACTTATTTTGTAGCAGTAATTTTGGCTTCTGCGGCCACTTCGGTACCAGATACTATAATTAGTTATCGAGATGCCATGAACGGCGAGTATGATGATGCTGTTGCTAACGCACTCGGCAGCAATATTTTTGATGTTTGTTTTGCACTCGGACTGCCATTGTTCATTTATACCATGATGTACGGACCTATTCACATGAGTCCAGATACCGTAGAGAATATTACAGAACTTAGGATTATACTTTTACTTTCTACGGTCCTGGCTTTTGTCATTTATATCTGGGGAGATAGCATGGGAAGAATCAAGGCTTTCCTTTTACTCGCTATCTATTTCCTGTTTACCTTTTTCATCGCCTCAAAAGCATATGGCGCCGAATGGGCCATTGAATTTGGAGGTGTTTTGAGAGGATTTATTGGTTAGTTGATTCCATCTGGATGACATTGTTGAGCATCCATCGAAGAAATCCCAAGGATAAGCCCCACTGTTTTTTCCTGCTAAACTTTTTATTCTTGCTTTTCAATACTTGGTGTTTAAAATACAATTATTGCTAAAAGTGAGCGGTTCTCTCCATTTCGTTTTCTATATTGTAGTCCGTAATATCAAATAACACCAAATTTCGATGCAAAAAATTAAAGGGCTTATTTTTCTGTTCGTACTTATCATTTTATCTAGCTGTGCAAAAGAGCCTGCAAAGGTCTTAGTCTTCTCAAAGACCGCTGGCTTCAGACATGAATCAATAGAGGCAGGAATCAAAATGTTTCAATCAAAAGCTGCCGAGTGTAATTTCATTATTGATACCACAGAGAATGCTGAAAATTTTAATACCAATAACCTAAAACAATACGCGGCTGTGGTTTTTCTTAATACCACTGGGGACGTATTAGATCCTGGTCAGCAAATGGAATTCCGAAGATACATTCAAGCGGGAGGCGGATATTTAGGGATACATGCTGCCGCAGATACAGAATACGACTGGCCTTGGTATGGTGAATTGGCCGGTGCATATTTTAATGGACATCCGAACAATCCTAACGTGAGAGATGCCTCAATCACTAAAACTAAAAACGCACATGATTGTACCACACATCTTCCAGAAAAATGGGATCGTACCGATGAATGGTATAACTATAAAAGTATAAATCCCAATGTTATTGCTGTCTTGAATTTGGACGAAACTTCTTATGAAGGTGGTACCAATGGAGATTTTCATCCTATTGCATGGTATCATGAATTTGATGGCGGTAGGGCCTTCTATACTGGCGGAGGTCACACGGACGAATCATTTGAAGAAGAGGCTTTTGTAACACATGTGCTAAAGGCGCTTAAATGGACAATCGGGGACAATAAAGCATTGAATTATGGCTTAGCCAATGTTATTCCAGAAGAAAATAGATTTGTCAAAGAAGACTTAGACAACTATTTCAATGAGCCAATGGAACTCGATATTATGCCTGATGGTTCTATCGTTTTTATCGAAAGAAAAGGTGCCATTAAGTACTATGATGTTGATCTTGAACAAACAAGAACCTTGACAAGGGTGGAAGTTTATAGCGGTGAAGAAGATGGACTAATTGGTCTGGCATTAGATCCGAATTTCAAAGAAAATAATCACATCTTCCTCTGTTATTCTCATCCAAAAGAGGAG
>CALGJW010000588.1 GCA_937930025.1 uncultured Saprospiraceae bacterium
GGGCGCTGATGGTACTCTAGAAAGCAATCCTAAATGACGAATGGGAATATCAAGAGTAGCCATAGTCAATTTTCCTGCTAAGCCATTCTCTTCATCTGGAACCCAGATTTCATTAAAGTTGTTCACCCAGCTTTTTAACATTTTATCTATCATTGGTTTGGCCAATGTCGGAGCTTGAATATTTAATTGATGGGTTATTAGGATCGAAGGGATGTCCTTATGGTAACAGCCATAGCGATTGTCAGAAATAATTAGATCTATATCTTCAGTTTGGAATTTATTAGTTACCCATTTTTGATCTGCATTTATTTGTTTGAAAAAAGCTGGCAGTTGCGGAAGTAGGGCAGCGGCAACTCCTTTTTTACCATATCGAATTTCATTGGCAGGCATTTCAAGTATAGTCTCATCTGGAAGTTCTTTTTGTAAAAACTGTAGAGATTTGCCATCGGAGCCAATCAGCAGCTCAGCCCTTTTTTCCCGAAGGGCCTTAATTAGAGGGGTGCATCGAGTAGCATGACCAATACCCCAGTTCAAAGGAGTTATTAATATTTTTTTTCCCTCAAGGATCATTCAGCAAAGATGAGAAAATATTGCTTACTTCATTTGATTGCCGCAATATTCGTATTGACTATCAATTATGAACCACGACTTTCTTAGTTAAGCGTTCCTCGTCAATTTGAATTTCTATGAAGAAAAAGCCCGGAGTAAGATCTTCCAAAAAGTAAATGGCTTGATTCGATTCAATTTCCCGAATCACTTTTCCTGATACATCTATCAATCGAGCTTGCCAAATTTGATTGGGGTTTTCGTGCAGCATATTGATCGCAAAAGATCCCTCATTAGGATTTGGGAATAATTCTACATCAAAAGAAACTTCACTGGTTTGATTTGTTGAACTGAAAATATCAACGAATACATTATTGGTAGTATTAGTTTGGATTACGGGGTAAAAATCAAAGTATAAATGGGCTTTGTTTTGAACTGCAATAGGGGGAGTGACCTGTTTAGCGATCACTTGAAATTTTACAAACCCCTGAGAAGCGGTTGGGTCATTTATTGCAGCTGGTAAATTTATGTTGCTAAATAAAAACTCAATCACACCATCGCTTGATATATTTGTATTGACAGGATGACTTGAAGCCAAAAGGGTAAAACTATTTGGATCGAATTTACTGGACAAGCTATCAACAATTTTTAAGAAACTAACAGTAGTTTGCTGGTTGTTTTGGAATTCAATGATATAATTCAAAGGATCTTGAATCATAGTTTGAATGCCTTGGGATGGACCTGTTGCCTCACTTCTTTTGTTTAAAGTTGGATCATTGCAATTTACTTTACCACTGGTCTCATCGCTAACCTCATCAACCAATTGACCATTCGTATATGCCTTGACTGAAGTCTCAAAGTTATATATGTTTCCGGCACTTCCGGATCCAGGTGATTTTAAGAATATCTTATAGCTTAAACTTTGCTGCGGATCCAAATCTTGAAATTCCCAACTTGCGGTATTTCCATTAATTTGATAGTTGTTGGGAACTCCAGTAATGAATTCAAAATCGTTTGGAAAGGACAATTCCACGGTGCCATCTATTGCATTCAATCGGTCATTTTCAATATCAACAACAATGGCCACGTCTTCGTCGCAATTGATATATCCAGCGATAATATTTGCAAGAACATCTTCGGGGAAATTATTGCTCCACATCCCAAAGTCTTGTTCGTTAATACTTGAGTGAGAAAAATTTACAGATATACTTTCGTCAGAAGTAGGAAAATAAATTCCATTGGCGTCGTGAACGATTTCATAATTTCCGGGAGTAGGATTGAATGAATAGAAGCCGTTTTGATCTGTAAAAGTGTTGATGTTGTCTGGAAGCAGCGTGACTGTTTCTCCAGCCTTTCCGTAATCAATTCCATTGTCGAAAATTCCATTTTGATTGGAATCCAGGAAAACTCTTCCGCCTATACTTATGCTATTGGGGAGATGATCGAAGGAGAGTCCATTCTGATTAAAGAATGTGGTTCCTCTTAGTTGCCGAACCCATTTGTTTCCATATGGGTCTACTTTTACAGTTAAATTTCTATTGGTTGCGATATCTGAATTGACAATATTATAATAGGCATAAACATTAGCGCCATTCCAAAATATCAATCCCAAGCGACTATGGCTTATCCAATAATTCCCATCTGCATCTCGATCCATTCCGGTAATCCCAGAGCTAAACGTAAAAGGATGAATTGACCAAACACCATTCTTGTATTTATAAGTCTTCTGATTGCCCATCCACATGGTGCCATCAGTGTCCGAAAAAAACCAATCGATATCATCATCAATCAGAGAATTACTTTCGTCAAATTCATTGAAATCTGTTCCGTCAAATTGAAATACTCGGGGAAGTGTGGAATAGGCTCCCCAAATATTTCCACCAAGATCTATTGCTATTTGTTCTATGTAATAAGGAGTGCTGTCTGGTAGATAGGAAAAATACTCCCATTCTTCGTTTTGGTATTTAGCTAGATAGTTATTTGTTGCTGCCCAAACAACGTTACCATTGATTTCAATGTCTCTTAATCGGCCACTTTCAAGATTAAAGGTTTCAACAATTCCATTATTGTATTGAATAACATCTGGATTACTTCCTGAATTAATTCCAATCCAAACATCACAATTGTTTTTGCTTTTTGCTAAGGCTTGAAAGCTTCCATTTCCGGCAGAAACATCCAGTTTTTCCCAATCTGCTCCATCAAACAATTTTATTTCTCTATTGTCCATAAACCAATACAATTGATCACAATCTAGAATTAGATCTTTGGTAGTAAAAGTAGTATTTGGAAATATAGGATGATTGTAGCTAAT
>CALGJW010000589.1 GCA_937930025.1 uncultured Saprospiraceae bacterium
GCTTCTGGAAAAATAAATGAGGGCATCGGCACGCCTAAAGAAACGTTGAAAAGTTATGCTTCTACTTTGGAAGAAGCAAGAGCCGATTTAGTTGCACTTTATTTTATCATGGATCAAAAAATTGTTGACATCGGTTTGGTCAAAACCCTAGATGTTGGCATTGCAGAATATGATGGTTATATTAGGAATGGCCTTATGACTCAGCTTCAAAGATTAGAACCTGGGGCTGATGTAGAAGAATCACATATGCGTAACCGACAGTTGATAGCCGCTTGGGCATTTGAAAAAGGGAAAAAGGATAACATCATAAGTCAAGTTACAAGAGATGGAAAAACATATTTTGAAATCAATGATTATGAAGGATTGAGAAATTTGTTTGGACAGTTGTTAAGAGAAGTTCAACGGATAAAATCGCAAGGGGATTACGCGGCGGGAGAAGCGCTCGTTGAAAATTATGGCGTGAAAGTAAACCAGGCGATTCATAAAGAAGTTTTGGCGAGATCTGAAAAATTAGCAATTCCGCCTTACGGTGGATTTATCAACCCAGCATTAGTTCCTGTTACAAATGACGATGGAAAGATTACTGACATAAAGGTGGAATATCCCAATGATTTTTTAACTCAGATGTTAGAGTATGGAGAAAAATTTGGAAACCTTCCAACGGAAAATTAAATACTTGTCAAAAATTGCACCTTTAGAAAAGTAACAATATTAAAGTCCCTTAATGGAAAATCAGGAAAATTATAAAAAAATATTCGAAGAAATATCGAACGGCATTGCGATTTGTGAACTGTTGTATAATGAGCAAGGGGAGTCCAATGACTATCGGTTTATAGATGTAAATAATGCATTTGAAGTAATAACATCGCTGAAAGGCAAAGATTCAATTGGTAAGACTGTTAAAGATATCTTTCCTGATATTGAATCAACTTGGGTCGATAGATTTAGCCAAGTTGTCCGTTCAAGAAAAGCCTCCCGTTTCGTTCAATATAATCATAACACCAAAAAGCACTATAAGGTAAATGCCCTTCCTCTTAAAGGGAATCAATTCTCCATGGTCTTTCAAGATGTAACTAAAGAAAAACTAAACGAAGAAGAATTTATAAAGAGTGAAAAAAACTACAAACATATTTTCAATACGATGTATGAAATGTTTCAAGTAGTTGAGTTAGTATATGATGAAAAAGGAAAAGTCATCGACTATATTTATTTACAAGTAAATCCAGCTTTAGAAAAGTTATTAAATAAGGAAAAATCTGAGTTAATAGGATTTCGTGTCAGGGAGCTTTTTGGAATCGTAGAAGATCATTGGATGAAAGCGTATGAAGAAATTGATAAAACTGGGAAGGCACAGAGTTTCGAAAACTACGCAGCCGAGGTGGATCAATATTTTACGGTCAATGCCTGGAAGGTAGAAGATGGAGTAGTGGCTATTGCGTTCAGAGATATCACAGATGAAAAGAAATATGAAGTAGAAATAGTAAAGGCAAAGGAAAAGGCAGAAGAAAGTGATCGTTTAAAATCAGCCTTTCTTGCCAACATGAGTCATGAAATTAGAACTCCTATGAATGGAATTCTTGGGTTTACTAATCTTTTAAAAAACCATAACCTTTCTGGAGCGGATCAAAAAAAGTATGTAGAAATTATTGAGGAAAGTGGGACCAGAATGTTGAATATCATCAATGATATTTTAAGTATTTCTAAAATAGAGTCTGGATTGATAGAAGTCAACCTTAGTGAATCAAATATAAATGAACAGCTCGAATATATTTATGCCTTCTTTAAGCCTGAGGCAGCCGCAAAAGGAATTAATTTTTCATTTCATAAAACATTACCTTTTCAGGACGCCATTTTTAATATCGACAAAGAAAAACTATTTGCGATTCTTTCCAATTTGGTGAAAAATGCTATTAAATACACTGATGAAGGGAGTATTGAATTAGGGTACATAATGGAAGAAAATCAATTGAAATTCCACGTTAAGGACACCGGGGTTGGAATTGCAAAAAATAGCCAAGAGGCTATTTTTAAACGATTCATTCAAGCCGATATAGCAGACCGGACAGCCATTCAAGGAGCTGGATTAGGTTTGTCGATTTCCAAGGCTTTTGTTGAGTTACATAATGGAGAAATATGGGTCGAAAGTGAATTGGGTAAAGGTTCAACCTTTTTTTTCACCCTACCCATTAAAGAAAACAAACCTAAGACTGCAGTAATAAATAAGAATTCCACCAACAAGGAAGCTGCACTCCAAATCAAAAAATTGAAAATCTTGGTAGCCGAAGATGATAAAATTTCAGCGCTACTTATGAATACCATATTGAAGGATATCACCAGTGAAGTATTCAATGCCTCAAACGGCGTCGAAGCAGTGGAACTATGCAAAAATAATCCAACAATAGATTTGATCTTTATGGATATTAATATGCCAATAATGGGGGGCTATGAAGCAGCAAAAGAAATTCGGAAATTTAACAAAAAGGTTGTAATTATTGCTCAGACTGCTAACGGTCTAAGAGGAGATAAGGAAAAAACACTTGAAGCCGGCTGCAATGATTACATCTTGAAGCCAATCTTGAAAAATGAAGTACTTTCTTTAATTCAACCTTATTTTATAGGGCAGATTTCAACCTAAATTAATATCTTGGCAGTTCACCAAAGAAAAAGTGAAAGATGAATATTTCTGAAATTAAACAAAGATTGATTGAAGGCAACGAACGTTTTGTCGCAGATAAATTGGATGGCAAACTCCAAGATAGTAATCGTAGAAATGAATTAACGGATGGTCAACAACCGCACACCATCGTATTAAGTTGTGCAGATAGTAGAGTAGTTCCAGAATTTGCTTTCGACTCTGGACTAGGGGAATTGTTTGTAGTTAGAGTAGCTGGTAATGTAGCGAATAGTTCTTCCTTGGCTAGTATTGAATATGCAGTTGCTCATTGCGGATCAAAAGTAATTGTAGTACTAGGTCATCAAAGTTGTGGTGCAGTTACTGCCGCTGTCGGAGGTGGGGACAATGGATATAGCTTAAACCATTTGTTGAGTCATATCACTCCAGCCATTAGTGCCAGTGCAGCAGGAGCAAGTGTAAATGATGTGGTAAAGAAAAATGCGGAACTAAACGCAAAAGAATTAGTAACTCGTTCAAGCATCATAAGTAAGGCGGTAGAGAGTGGATCAGTGGAAATATTATCAGCTTATTATAACTTGGATTCAGGTAAAGTAGATTTCTTGTAACAGAAATTCTTCAGAAACTGCTCAAGCAACGATTGTCAATGTCTTTAACAGGCATTGACAATCATACTGCTGTTTGTTCTACAATATTGATCTGATGGTGGTTTATGCTTAAATCGGCTGTTCTCCTTCCTCTATTTCACGTTGCCAATCTGTTTGACCCAAAGCAACTAGAGCCATCCCTAAGACAATCATTGATAGTCGAATTACGAATCCGGCTAAGGGACCAAAGGAATCAATAAAAAGCAGATAGCTTAATTTTACGCCAACCAGACTCAATACCAAAGCAAAAAAGCCCAATAGACAACTAATTATTCCAAAAACTGTAGCAACTGTCCTCACGTAGAATTTTTTTACAAAAGTAATTCCTTTTCCTCGTATCTATTCCCTTTCCGTAGTTTATCGATTATCTTTGACACCAAAGTGATAAATCCTTTAAATGATTGACCTCGTTGAGTGCCCAAGGGATGCTATGCAAGGAATAATTCCTTTCATTCCTACGGAGCAAAAAATAACCTACATCAATAAGCTGCTTAGGGTAGGCTTTCATACTATCGACTTTGGTAGTTTTGTTTCTCCCAAGGCGATCCCCCAAATGCGTGATACGGCACAAGTCTTAAGAGGACTTGATCTATCTACAACCAAATCAAATTTATTAGCCATTGTTGCCAATACTCGAGGAGCTGTGGATGCCGCTCAATTTGATGAAATCAAATACATGGGGTACCCATTTTCAATTTCTGAAACTTTCCAACTAAGGAATACTAATGCGACGATAGAAGAATCATTGAGCAGGGTAGAGCGGATTCAAAAAATTTGCGAAGACTCCAACAAAGAAATGGTGGTATATCTTTCTATGGGATTTGGAAACCCCTACGGAGATGATTGGAATGTGGATATTGTTGAAAAATGGACGACTCGCTTGGTAAATATCGGAGTAAAAATTCTTTCTTTAAGTGATACCATTGGCGTAAGTCAGCCGCAAACAATCACTTACCTGTATCGAAATTTGATTCCTCAATTTCCAGAGATTACCATAGGTGCACACTTGCATACAACACCAGATAAATGGAGAGAAAAAGTGCATGCTGCCTATGAAGCGGGGTGTCGAAGATTTGATGGTGCGCTCAAAGGATATGGTGGCTGTCCAATGGCCAAAGATGATTTGACTGGAAATATGGCGATGGAAAATATGGTCTATTATTTCGAAGAGCAAGCAGAAAAATTAGCACTAGACAAAAATGAACTATTGGCATCCTTGATGATGGCCGGTGATGTTTTTCCAAATGAACATTAGATGATTACGATTAGAGTTTTTGACTTTGCTACCCCTGAGTATGACGAATCGGTGAGATTGCGTGATGATATTCTGCGCAAGCCGTTAAACCTAAGTTTCAAAGCTGAGGATTTAGCTACCGAATATAATTCCCATCATCTCGGCGTTTTTAATCAACAAAATCGAATGATTGGTTGCCTCGTTTTAAAACCATTAAGCGAAGAACTGTACAAAATGAGGCAGGTGGCTGTGGCTGAAAATTGCCAAGGTAAGGGCGTTGGAAAAGCGATGGTTAAAGCTTCAGAGGAGTATGTCCTTCAATTAGGAGGTAAAAAATTTGAGCTCAATGCGCGGGATGTGGCCATTCCATTTTATGAGTCTTTGAAGTATAAAAAAGTCGGTGAAGAATTTACAGAAGTGGGAATCAAACACTTCAAAATGGAAAAAATCCTACTGAAGTAATTCCCTTAATTTTTCATCTTTTACATCATGCTTGTTCCAGTAATCTAACTTGATTCGTTTTTTTCTTTTGGCAGAAGTGGACATTTTTTTACTTCCATTTCCGAAGCCACCAACATAGGTTTCAGTCCATCCCTCAATAGCGTAAGGAAAAGCCTTTTCATATTGAATCTTCAAACTACGTGCTGGTTTTTCAAAGGTAAGTTGATATTCCATCATCCCATTTTCCAGATCAACTAAAGCCCCAGTTGCATTAGTTTGAGCAAAAGGAGTATGTCTAAGACGGCCAAAAAAAGTTCCAGGATTGATCACAAAATTTCCCGTTGGTAATAAAGCCGGATTGATTCTGATCAACGACCAAATTTCATCTTCCAAGGTAGCTTTGGGCAATTTAGATTTTACATCTCCTTCGGATTCGAAGTAACTATACTGCAAAATATCGTAAGAATTTTTATCCAGATTATATTGAGTGAAAGAATGTCCACACCATTCTTGAGCACTGGCCGTAACTTTTAGAGTAGGGCCATCCTCCTTGCGATTTACGGGCGTAAAAGTAGAGAGCATCATTGAGTATGGATAAATCCCCGTGTTGAATTTCTTAGTCATATTTAACTTCAGCACATCTATTTTATCTTTTCCCGCTTTATTGGCATCATCCAATTTTACTTGCTTTTTTTTAGAAAAAGGCTCCGTTACGAAAATTAGGACAGCTTCTCCTGGGTGAATTTCTCCATAACGTGATTGCTGTAATTCGTAAGATGTAATTTCTGCCTCACCTGCATACCAATAGGCTGAAAACTTATCGGGACTTTCCAATCCAGTGAGAACAGGTACAGCGAGATAATAATTTTCAATAGTGTCGCTACAAGAGAATAACGATAATCCAAATACTACTAGAAAAAGGAAAACTATTTTTGACAGTAATAAATTCAAATTCATATTTACAAATAACAATTTTTTGTAGCCAAGGTTTTGTCCACTATCTAATTAGAGGTCAAATTTTGTCCGTTGACTACCATTTTGTGTTTAATGGTTTTTGCTGGTATAGTGTTTTAGCGAATCGGAATTGAAAATCCCACCCCAGCGCTATTTCCCCATCCCGGGGTACTCAAAAGCGTTGGTTTAAACTCAAAAGAAATATCGTCGCTTACATCGAAATCTTTGAGATGACAATCTACGAATGCATCCGCAACAGAAAGCAATGTTACGCCAAATAATGCAAACCAGGAGTATTCTTTTCGTCTTTGAAGCTCATCTCTGACAGTCTTTACCTGACCAGGAGCACTAAAACCCAAAGGGGGTAATATTGAAGGATCGAGAAGTAACTCCAATTCATCATCACTTAAATCTGGATTTTGAGCCCAAATGAAGTATTGATCTTTGTAAAAATTATAATCTTTCGTGTTCTTTGCGATGAGTGTAATCACCGTTCCATAGGCTCCATAAACCAAGGGAACCTTCCAAAAAGCACCATTATACATCTGGCCTCCTCCAGGGATTACTAACCCGACCAGTAAAGCTTTATTGGGATTCGGATAGTCTTCGAAGAATTTTTTTACAATCCTTCTACTCGGTTTTTCCTGTTGGGTTAAAATAGAATCTATAGCAGCCAGTCCTGCCGCACTTCGATCAACGAAAACAGAATCTTGCTTATTGATTTTATCAACATCAATACTATCTGGAACCTGCGTCCAGCCAAAGAGTGGTGCCAAAATGAAAAGGAGTAATAAACGCATTGATTGATTAACGTTATAACAGGCAAAAAGGTGTTGGAAAGAATACAAAATTAACTTCATTAAGCGTCCAAAAGCTCAAGAATTCGATTGATATCATCAACGGAGTCAAAATGTACCGTAAAGTTTCCTTTGTTTTTTCCTTTCAATTTAAGGTCAACTTTTGTTTCCAACAAGGCTCCTAAGCGATTTCGAACCTCTTGATAATCTGAAGGAAGGGAAGATTTTTGTTTGCCTGATTTTTTCGAGGGTTTACTATCCAATTTTTTTACCAACGATTCCAGCGCTCTAACTGAAAGTTCATTATTCACAGTTTCTTTCAACAAAGACAATTGAGCTCCAAGTCCTTCGACCCCTGCAATGGCCTTGGCGTGCCCCATAGATATTTTTCCCTTTTTCAATGCTTTTTGAATATCAGGCGGAAGTTTTAGCAGTCTTAAGTAATTTGTAACGGAAGATCGGTTTTTACCTACTCGCTCCGCTAAAGCTTCATGCGTTAGTTCGCATTCTTCTATAAGACGCTGATAAGTTATTGCAATTTCAACTGGATTAAGCGCCGAACGTTGGATATTTTCAACCAATGCCATTTCCAACATCTCCTGATCATTCGCAATCCGAATGTAAGCAGGCACTTCTTCAAGACCAGCCAATTTTGAAGCACGAAATCTTCTTTCACCAGAGATTAATTGGTATTGATTATTCGCCATTCTGCGAACAGTAATGGGCTGAATCAATCCATGAACTTTCAAAGAGTTTGAAAGTTCTTCTAGCTCCTCTTGATCAAAGTCCTTTCTTGGCTGAAAGGGATTTACCTCAATTTGCTTCAAGGAAATCATGGCAGTAGAAGAACTAAGTTCTTTTACAATTTCTTCTTTTTTCCCGGCCTGCTTTTCAGCTGAACCAGCATCCATGTTACTTAACAATGCTCGGATGCCGAGACCCAATTCTTTTTTCTTTACTTTTTTAGCCATGATAGATTGGATTTGATCTATTTACTTTCTTCGAGACTTTCTGCAAAGTGTGGATCTTTATTTCTCTTCAAGAATTCTTTTGCCAAATTCATAAAGTTTAATGATCCCTTGCAAGCTGCATCATATAAAACAACAGGAAGGTGTAAGTTGGGAGCTTCACCAATTTTGGAATTTCTATGAATGATTGTATCATAAACAACTCCTTTAAAATATTCCCGAACTTGAGCGACAACTTCTTTTCCAAGCCTTAGTCGGGAGTCATACATGGAAAGCAATATACCTTCTATTTCCAGTTTTTCGTTTAGACTTTTTCTAACTAAATTGATCGTGTTCATCAGTTTTCCCAAACCTTCCAAAGCAAAAAATTCACATTGTACAGGTACCAAAACGGTATCTGCTGCTGTAAGTGCATTGATGGTAACCATGCCCAACGAAGGAAGACAATCAATGAATATGTAGTCATAATCATCTCTTACTGCCTCAACAATTTTACTTAAGATATATTCCCTTTTTTCTCGATTAACCAATTCGATTTCTGCTCCAACCAGATCGATGTGAGAAGGGAGTAAGGATAAAAATGGGGTAGTGGTCTCAACGATTGCATCCCGCGCGGGAGTATCATTGATCATACAATCATAGATCGTAAGCTGCTCATCATCGGCAATTACCCCAACTCCTGTTGAAGAATTAGCTTGAGGATCCGCGTCGATAAGTAAAACCTTCCGTTCGAAGATCGCTAGACTGGCAGCAAGGTTAATGGCAGTCGTAGTTTTACCAACTCCTCCTTTTTGGTTGGCAATAGCAATGACTTTTCCCATAGAATTAAGTTGAAAGGCTTGTGTTAAAGGATAATATGTCCCTCAATCGGTAGCAAAGTTAGTTCTTTTCCCTCGGCTGTAAAAATTGCCTTTGCCGCTGCATGGTCTATCTTGATATATCCAAACGTATCATAGTGACAGCCAATTACTTTTGAGCAATTAACCATTTCGGCTGCTAATACCGCTCCCTTGGCATCCATAGTAAAATTATCGCCAATAGGCATAATAGAAAGGTCAATGGCCGGATATAGCTTAGGGAACAGCTGCATATCCATGGTTACAGCCGTATCTCCTGAGTAATAGACCGTCGCTTCTTCATTATGAAGGATAAAACCACCTGCACTCCCAGCATAAGTTCCATCTGGTAGACTGCTAGAATGTGTGGCTTGAACATACCATAGGGTACCAAAATCAAACTCCCATTTACCACCAAAATTCATCGGATGCGTCTTAAATTCTTTTTTCTTATAATATTCTGCGATTTCCCAGCTGCTAACGATCTGAGCATCAGTATGCTTAGCTATCAATTCTACATCCGCCACATGATCAATATGTCCATGACTAATAAGGATGTAATCAACTGTAAGACCATCCACATTAATTGCCTTAGCTTGTTCATTTGGGGTGATAAAAGGATCTAGCATTATATGCTTGCCCTTGG
>CALGJW010000590.1 GCA_937930025.1 uncultured Saprospiraceae bacterium
ACTATAAGGAGAAAATATAGTTCTGTAATGCTTTGTTATCTTCTAATTGTAATTTTTGTCGAAGTCTATACCTTGCTTTGCGGACACTTTCGGCAGAAATGGCCATCATTTTTCCGGTTTCTGTATTATTAAAATTCAGTCTTGCGAGGGCCGCAATCTTAAGATCACCCATTGAGATATTTGGATTCTCTTTTATGATTTTATCGAAGAAATTTGGATTTACGTTCAAGAATAATCGTTTAAACTCGGTCCAATCTTCATCGGTTAATAATCTTAACTGGTATAGACTTTCTATGGCTTCTTTATCTATTTTAGTACCATTGGGTTTACCTATTTCAGATAATTGTCTAATATGCTGTTCGACCTCTGTTTGAAGTTGTTTAGAAAGCATTCGTTCATCTTCCAATGCTTGACTTACAAGTGTTCTTTTATGGCTTTCTGCTTTAATTTTTTGTCCTAATTTTTGAATTCTTTTTTGGTAGAGATACATACCCACAAGAAATAGTAGCAAACAAGAAACAATCAGCAAGATAATTCCAAGAGTCAAATTTTGAGCTTTCTGGGCGATGATTACTTTATCTTGCTCCATTAGTTCAAGCTTAATTTTATTGGCATTGATTTCTTTGATCAGATGTTGGTTTAATAGTTCTTCTTTAATTTGATGGTAGGAAAAACGGTCTTTGAGTGACTGGTATTGTTGTTGATAATTGTAAGCAGATTTGAAATCTTTTTTCTGGGCAAAAATCTTTACTAGAAGGGTGAGGGTTTCTAATTGGCTATAGTCTTCCTTTCTGCGTTGTGAGGTGTTGAGAGAACGCATGGCATTTTCTTCGGCTAGTACTAAATTTCCTAAATCTAAGTAAACACGTGCTATATTTCTATGCAGAGGAACGATACTGTTTTTTTTCTCTTTCTTTAAATAAAACTGCTCAGCTATTTGAAATTGTTTGAGCGCTCTTTGATATTGACCAGTCTCGCGGTAAAGTTTGCCTAGTTTGACTGTGCTAAGTATTTCGCCTTTTTTATTTTTGAGTTTTTTAAAAAGATGGATGGATTTTTCTAAATAGTTTTCTGCGGTCGAGAAATCTTTTTTTTGTAAGTAGGTAATTCCTATATTTTTATTAATAAAAGCGTTGCATTCTTGGTTATTGCAATACGAAAGCGCTTTAGAATAATAAGATAAGGCCGTCTTATACAATTCTTCATTTTTATAATCATGACCTAATTTTCTACTAGTGTTTGCCAGGTTTCTGTAATTATTGGCGAGTAGTTTGTAGGAGTTGGTAATAGCAGCAGAATCACCGAGTATTAATTTTAAGGTAATGGCTTTTTCTTGCCATTTTATGGCGTTTTTAAAATCATTTCTTTTAGTATAAATATGACCACAGTATCCCATCGCTCGCGCTATTTGAAGACTGTCATCAGCTACTGGAATGAGATTGACCGCTCTATTGATACAAAATAAGGCCGAATCTAAATTGACCTGTCGATTGGCGTAATACCAACCAAAAATATTATTTATTCGAATGGTTGTATTGACATCGTCACCTGCAATTTCGAGTGCTTGGTTTAGGTAGCAAACGGCACTATCAGGTTTACTGAATTGGCATTTATAATGTTTTTTGATGAGGGCATTTATCGGTTCTTCTACTTCAAATGCTTTTATTTCGGAATGGCTAATAAATATCAAAAAGAACAATAAACTTATTGTTCCTATAGTGCTTAAAGGATTTTTTCTCATTTTATATGTTTTTCACATGGCTCTTCTTTCCACAAGGATGAAAACTGCCTGTTATATTAGTCTTCAATTTTCAAGATACTATAGAAATCTAAATTAGACAAGGACTTAAGCAGACTTTCGAGTTAATTTAACAATAGTTGACATAAATATTAAAAAATAAATAAAGAAACAAAATATTATATAATCCTAAGCAACTAAAAAGGACCCTCTTACAAAATGTCTGTAAGAGGATCCTCCTTTATTGGCTTTATAGTTACGAACAGTTTTTAATATAGAAAGCAACCAAACGGATAAACAACTACACCACAAACGGGGCCAGAGTTATAAGTAGCGCAAAATCTTCCACGAAATGGGAAGGTGGTGGCTTCTCTACATTTTTGAAGTGCGTTGGTCGTTCGTTCATTCATCTCGATATAGTTATAGGATTCGCTGTCCACTTCTTCTTTCGTTGTTTTGAAGTGATCATAAGTTTGTTTACCGGTTGCATCCGTGCCATAAACCGCATAATAATATTCATTGAATTCATTGTAATGAACATCGATTCTGGTTACGTCTGCAATCATGTTTCCAAATTGTGTTTCAAATCTTTTTTCCAAGTCAGCATTGACGATGGTTGACATAAAATCAATTTTAAAAGGATTAAGATCTGCCAGATGAGGTTCTACTGATTTCGTACTAGTGAATGACATGCAAAAAATCAGCAGGACGGCGATTGATAGAAATAAGGTCTTGTTTTTCATAAAAAGATGAATTTAAAGGGTGAATTAACAAAATGTTTTCATGAAGATAAGTGGATTGCTAATCAAATCCAAATAGTTGAACATATTTTAATGAAAATTAATTCGTTATATATTTTTAATTGAATTGTTTTTATGAACAGGCAGTAGAAATGATCAATTCTATGAACGGAAAGGAAGGCTGAAAGGAAGTTCAGAGATAGAGACTACCTGTCTTTAGGTAGGCAGAAAGGTTCATGTTTATTTCGACTTAATTTATAAAATACTTTCTCTGGTGGAGAATCTTTCTACCGCAACAACGTCACATCTCCCGAATATTGAATTTCTGTTCCATCTAAAAAGCGGACGACGGCGATATATACGAATACACCAGGATTCATGGGGTCTTCTTTAAATTTTCCACTCCATCCTTCACTTTCAACATTAGGAGGAAAGTCATTTCCTTCAAAAACTAATTCGCCCCAACGATCAAAAACCTTAAGACTTAGAATTAATTCAACTTCTTTGCTGGTGTACACCAAAAAGGCATCATTTATCCCGTCTCCATTTGGACTAAATACATTGGGAATATAAACGTCACGCGGTTTTTCTATATTGACCACCACCTCATCGATGGCTTCGCAACCGGATTCATCAATGATAACTAATTCGTAGGTGGTGGTGAAAAAGGGCTCTGCAATTGTTCTTGGACAATCTCCACAGGTAAGCGCTGTTAGTGGAGACCATTGATAGATGATGGAGTCATTGGAGTTGGTGAAAGACTTTAATTCTACTGGACAGCCAAGCACCACGCTGGTATCTTTGGATACTTCTAATAATAATTCTCGAGGTTCCGTTATGATGATTTCTTGGCTAGAAATACAACCATCTTCGTCTTGGATGAAGAGTTCATAAACGCCTGCTGCGATATTCTCAAAAACCAAATCAGGTTGAAATTGCAGACCATCTAGACTAAATGCCAAGCCAAGGTAACTACTATCAATCGTTAATTGACCATCATTTCCACCGTAGCAAGATACATCCGTTGGAGTGGCATCTACCGATAAAGCCAAGATGCTTCCAACTTCGAAATTGATGATTTCTGTACATTGAATACTATCGGTCACGGTCACGCTATAACTTCCTTCCATTAGGTTTGAAATCTCCATCCCTGAAGCACCATTTTCACTCCATTCAATATTATAAGGACTTAATCCTCCACTTACCGAGGCGGTAACACTACCCGTACTATCATCCAAACAACTGGGAAGGATTAGTAGGTCTAAGGCCAATGGTTCTAAGACTTGTAAATTTACTTGATGGGTAGAATCACAATTATCAAAAGAATTATAAACCGTTTGATAGATGCCAGATACTCCTTCAAAATTTCCTAAAATAAAAGCAGAATCACCCGCACAAAGTAAGATCTCCTCCGTGATAAAAAACGTATCTAGCGGTGCTACATTGATGATAATGATAGAGTCACAATCATTAACCGTTTGATAGAATAAGGTCAAGGAAGAGCCTGGTTGAATTGGAATATTATCATACATAGCCATCTCGCCTTGACAGGCAGTTAGATTAACCAATTCTGTGGTGGCAGAAAATTGATTAGGGATGACATTGACTTGGATAATCGAATCACAACCACGGAAACTCATATAAGTAAATAATTCAGATGCTCCAGCCGGAATTTCTATATCTTCATAAGTATAGGATTCCCCTTGGCAAACGATAAAATCTAAATTTTCAAAACTATTCTCAGCGATATCAATTCTAATTGTATCCGAACTATAACAACCTGCATTTGTGTTGGCAACCACAACATAGGTGGTCGTTTGATTTGGGGTAACCCAAATGGTATTGCAAGTATCACAGAGGATGTCTGAATTCGGATACCAACGATATTGGTCAAACCCTGATACTGAAAATGAGAGACTATCTCCACCGCAATTCAGTTGATCGGGACCAAGATCTATAATTGTGCTTGGATCAATAGTGACCGTTACCGAATCTTTTTTCAATACACAGCCAGCGACAGCGGTGACCATATAAGTTCCAGCTTCATAAGCTGTATAACTTGCGCCTAAAGCTCCATCTTGCCATTCATAACGATCAAAGCCTGGGTTGGCCTCAAAATTAAAAATACCATTATCACAGACCTGAACATCCGGTCCTAAGTCAAGTGGATAGGCCGATTCATCTAAGATGAAAAAATCGAAGTTATTGCTATAATCACATTCGGGGAAAGGGGTGATCGGGAAAACCGTGGAGAAATCAAATGGTAGTATCTCATCTCCATCATCATTGATTACCGCAAAATAAGTACTCCTCGGGCGTTGTTCTGTTATGCGTACACATGCTCCTGGTGCAAGATCATTATTCCAATAGTCGCTTGCGTTGGAGGTGGTTGAACCAACGACGCCTTGGGTTGGATCTCCTGCATATCTGGTAAAGCTGACATCATCAATGATGGCTCGACTACCTTGATTACAGAATTCATAAGTGAGGAACATCCACTCACCATTTGGATCTTCATCTATATCCTTACAATAAACTTCAGCAATTTCTACACTAATATCGAAGGCTGGAAATCGATTGTCACCATACTGCGTTAAAAAATTATTGAGTACAATACTATCTCCGACAATATGATGTGCTTGTTGTTGAATTGGAATAGTCAAATCATCGTTAATATTGACATTAAAATAGACATGCTGATTCCATACCTGACGGGTGCTTACCCAGGGAGTACCCGCTGAACCAAAAGATTTTAATTCATTGGTACA
>CALGJW010000591.1 GCA_937930025.1 uncultured Saprospiraceae bacterium
ATAGGATAGTTATGCAAGTTTCAAAGCTTAATGACCGTGAGCTTATCGGTCAGTACCTCACTGGATGTGAGCGCTCTTTCGAAGAACTTCTCAGTAGACATCGTCAGAAGATTTATACCTCGATTTACTTGTTTACCAAGGATCATGCTTTAGCAGAGGATATCTTTCAGGAAGTTTTCATTAAAATTATTGATACCCTACGTAAAGGTAAATACAACCACGAGGGTAAATTCGTCCAATGGGCCATGCGGATCTCTTACAACATGTGTGTAGATCATTTCCGTAGAACTAAAAGACGACCTACAGTTAACCCCACTGATACTTTTGACATTTTTGATGTAATTCAAAATCCTGAGCTGAATGCAGAGCAGATTATGATCAAAAGTCAAACGCACCAGAAGATTCGTAAATTGGTGGATGCCTTGCCGGCAGAGCAACGTGAAGTTGTGATCCTCCGACATTACGCGGATATGAGTTTTAAAGAAATATCGCAACTAACTAGAGTTAGCATAAATACGGCCTTAGGTCGAATGCGTTATGCCTTAATAAATATTAGAAAGATGGTTGAAGAGCGGGAGGCCGTTTTTCAATCCTAGGTTCCCCTCCCGCAGGCGGCGGAAGCTGCATAACCAAGTAAAAGCACGGCACTGTCGAAAGACAGTGTCTTTTTTATTTTAGTCCCTACAGAAAATGCTGTAGGTTCTTTTTTAAATAAGCTGCGCTGGTCGCCGCGCTTTTCATTGCACTTACTGCGAAATTTCCCCCTTGCTCGATATAGTAATATTCAAGACCAGATTCTTTGGGATCTGGAAGCAACTTAGTGTAATCTATTGAACCATTCCCTAGTTCAGTATAGTCCCTTGAAATTTTATCCATGTCTTTTATATGCCACATCACATATCTGCCAGGTTGCTTTTTGATCAATTCAGCAGGAGTAAATTTAGAAGAGTGCATCACCCAATACATATCTATTTGAAGTTTTACTAATGTAGGGTCAGTATCTCTTAAAATAATATCATACCCATTTTCACCATTGTGATCATCAAATTCGAACCCATGGTTATGGTAAGCAAAACCAACATTTGCAGCGGTAACTTGCTCTCCAATGATATTTAATTTCTTTGCCATTATTTTATAATTGTCCATAGTGCGTTGTTCCGGTGCTAACCATGGCCATGTGATATAAGGCTTACCCAATGTGCTAGCACCCCTAATGCATTGATCGACAAACCTTTTTAACTCATCAATTGGTTTATTCAAGAAAGGCGCAAAGCCGTAATGCCCGCTAGATGCGGTCAACTCAAGATCTTCCAGTATGTTTTTGAAATCTGCAGCTGGATAACCATAGTAGGTTCCTTTCTCTCCGTCAAATCCAAACAACTCAAAATCTTCATAGCCCATTTTTTTCACTGCCTTAAGCGTGCCTATAGGATCTTTGTTCATATCGTCATTGATAGAATATAATTGAAGGCCTAACTTGTATTTGAATTTTTTTTCCACAGAACAACTTGATAGAGGTAAAAAAGCTAGGGCACCAAGAGCGCCTGAGTTTTTTATAAATTTTCTTCGATTCATTAGTCTTATATCAGTTGGTGAAAAGGTGATTCGCTTTAAATGTAACAATTATTCAGGCTATAATGAAAAAGAAGAGATAGGATAAGATTCGCACTACCATGGAATCCAGTTGAGAACTTTAGACTTTTTGATGCTTCAGTTTTGCTAGCCAATTTCTACTTGTTCTACTTCGATATCTCTGCCTAAAAAGTATCTAGATTGTTTTTTGAAAACTGGTACATCTCCTGTTGTCAAAAAAATACGTTTTCCATTTTTTGTAGAAGCGTCATTTAAGTTTTGATGGCGGTCGAGATATGACCTAAGGCTGTTTGCAACAATCTGCCCTTGGCTAATTAACTGAATGTCATCCGGCAAATATTCTTTTATTTTGTCCTTAATTAATGGATAATGCGTGCAGGCCATTAAAATGGTATCTATGGCATCCGACTGTTCTAAAAGTTCATTTACATATCGCTTGATATAGTATTCGGCTCCTTCTGATTCATATTCTAGGTGTTCAATCAAGGGAACCAACATCGGACAAGATTGCTGGAATACTTGAACTTCAGGAAAGAATTTTTTTATCTCGATGGGGTAGGAGTTGGAAGTAACTGTACCTTCTGTCGCCATTATTCCAATGGCCTTACTAATAGAAATTTCACCAATTATTTCTGTGGTTGGTCGAAGTATCCCTAGCACACGTTTGTCAGGATGGACTATTTTTAAGTTAAGTTGTTGAATATTTCTTAAGGCTTTCGCACTTGAAGTATTGCAAGCAATAATAACCAGATTACAGCCTTCTTCGAATAAAAATTGAACAGATTCCCAAGTATATTTATAAATGGTGGGAAAAGATCTGGAGCCATAGGGAGCCCTAGCGTTATCTCCTAAATAAACATAATCGTACGCTGGGAGAATTTTTTCTATTTCTTTAAAAACAGACAAACCGCCAAAGCCGGAGTCAAATATTCCTATAGGTCCTTTACTCAGTCTAGCCATTATATTTTTCCGGCTTTATAAAGCTTGGCAAAATCTTTTGCAAAATAAGTGAGGATCATATCCGCGCCGGCTCGGTGGATACTTAATAAAGCTTCCGGCATTGCCTTGTCAAATTCTAACCATCCCTTTTGACAAGCTGCAATTAGCATTGCACATTCTCCGCTCACATGATAGGCTGCGATCGGTAAATTACTAGAACTTTTTAAATCAGAAATGATATCCAAATAATGCAATGCGGGCTTTACCATTAAAACATCAGCTCCTTCCAGTTCGTCTAACTCTCCTTCAATCAAAGCTTCATTTCTGTTTGCTGGATCCATTTGATAAGTTTTCTTATCCCCAGCTTTTGGAGCGGAATCAAGAGCATCTCTAAAGGGCCCGTAGTAGGCCGAAGCATATTTAGCGGTGTAGGCAAGAATACCAGTTTCAGTATGTCCCGCAGCATCTAAGGTTTCTCGAATATAACCGATGCGACCATCCATCATATCGGAAGGGCCCACCCAGTCGAATCCAGCTTGCGCTTGCGCGATAGCCATCTTTCCTAAAATTGGAAGGGTTTTGTCGTTTAGAATTTTTCCGTTTTCTACCAAGCCATCATGCCCATCCGAACTATAAGGATCCATGGCTATATCAGAAATTAAATGAAGGCCTGGAAAGGTTTGCTTTATTTTTGTTGTTGCATTTAAATAGAAATTATTTTCAGCATAAGAGTAGGTTGCAGTTTTATCTTTTAAAGATTCGTCAACTCCCGGAAAAAGAATGATTGAATTAATCCCTAGGCTAATCGCTTCTTCGATTTCTTTTAATAAGTGATCCAAGGACATTCGGAAATTGCCAGGCATTGAGGCGATTTCATTTTTTATATTTGTTCCGTCTACTATGAAAAGTGGGAGGATCAATTGATCAGGTGTCAACCTAGTTTCTCGAATAAGATTCCTAACTGTTGGCGACATTCTATTTCTACGAGGTCTTCTTTCCATAAAACTTACTTCTTTTTCTTTTTCGGATTTTCAGGTACTGGGTCAACTCCGTGGCTACCCCAGGGATGGCATTTTCCTATTCTTTTTAGACCCAACCAAATTCCCTTTAATACACCCCATTCTTCTATCGCACCAACCATGTAATGTGAACAGGTTGGAGCAAATCTACATTTAGGTCCTAGCAAGGGAGATATCGCCGCTTGGTAAAATCTAATAGGTAAGATGAATAACTTTTTTAACATTATTTGAATTGGCCTTAAAAGGAAATTGATTCCTGGACTTTATCTTTCCCCATCATCAACATTCCTGGTGCTGTTCCAGGCACTCTTATTTGCACTAAGTTACTCTGATCATCAAAAAGTTCTGTCAGCAAACTGTTGAATATTTCTAATTGCTGAATATTTTTTAAGGATTCAATCTCTAAATAAATCCATACACCCAACAAATCTTCAGAAGGTTCTTTTCCGATATACAGGTATTGCTTCTTTTCACCATTGATAGTAAAGGAAAGACTTTTTTTGAGATACTCAATGAGTAATTCTTCCGCCCCTTTCTTTTCTTTTTCAGTGCAAAGTTTTAATTCTTTGCCAGCTTCGCCTGCCAAAGCCAATTCAAAATCATCTAAAAAAACATGAAGCATGATTTGTAGGCTTTCTTGTTCAGGGGCATACTCCACCATGCATTTCGAAATGTGAAATTCATGAACCTCTTCCCTTGAGAACGGAAGTAGGCTGAATGCTAGTAAGAAACCTAAGAATTTCATCTATTATCGTTAACTATTGACAATACCATAAAGTAGATACAAGGATACTAATATAGCACCAATTGAAAGTATTCTATTCCATAAACGTCTAGAACTGCCGAAAAGATCTATCGCGATCCCACTGAATGTGAGAATTCCTACTACAATAAACAATTGACCGATCTCAATTCCAATATTGAAAGCTAACAATTGCTCGATCATGGAGGAATCCTCCCCTGGCATTCGCATGGATCTTAAGAAATTGCTAAATCCCATTCCATGAATAAGCCCAAATCCAACAGCCAAAACATAATGGCCTATACTCAGATTTTCATGCTTTTCCATTGGCCCTCTCCGAATATTGTAGCAAGCAGTCACAATTATGGTAATAGGAATCAAGAGCTCAATGATATCTCTTGGAAAGCGAATGATATCCAGTCCGGCTAATGCTAAGGTAAGACTATGACCAATTGTGAAACCCGTCACTAAAAGTAGTAGTGGTTTCCAATGCTTTATTGAGAATATGGCACATAGCGCTATAAGGAATAGCATATGATCATAGGCTTCCCAGTCAGCAATATGTTGCTGTCCCATTTTCAAATATGTCCAAAAACTAGATTGCATAGCTTAAAAATAAGCAAAAAAAATCCCCGGCCAATAGCCGAGGATTTTATATTTCTACTAATAAAATTAATATCTGTAGTATTCCGGCTTGAATGGTCCTTCTACCTTAACTCCGATATAGTCGGCTTGTTCTTGAGAAAGTTCTTCTAATTCAACACCAATTTTTTCTAAGTGTAATCTGGCCACTTTTTCATCCAAATGCTTTGGCAACATGTATACTTTGTTTTCATACTTGTCAGTATTCTGCCAAAGTTCTAATTGAGCCAAAACTTGATTAGTGAAAGAATTTGACATTACAAAAGATGGGTGACCAGTAGCGCAACCAAGGTTTACTAGTCTTCCTTCTGCTAACAGCAAAATATCTTTTCCATCCAAGTTGTATTTGTCAACTTGTGGTTTAATCTCAATTTTTTCAGCACCACTTTTTCCATTTAGCCAAGCCATATCGATTTCATTATCGAAGTGTCCGATATTACAAACGATCGTTTTATCCTTCATCAATCGAAAGTGCTTTTCATTGATGATGTCTTTATTTCCTGTTGCAGTTACTACTATGTTTGCTTGAGGGATAGAGTTCTCTAATTTAAGAACGGCGAATCCATCCATTGCAGCTTGAAGCGCACAAATCGGATCGATCTCAGAAACGATAACTCTACAACCAGCTCCAGCCAAAGAAGCAGCAGATCCTTTTCCAACATCACCATATCCAGCAACAACAGCTACTTTACCGGCCATCATTACATCAGTCGCACGACGAATCGCATCAACTAGTGATTCTTTACATCCGTACTTATTATCGAATTTTGACTTGGTTACCGAATCGTTAATATTGATTTCAGGTAATGCCAAAGTTCCCTTTACTTGTCTTTCGT
>CALGJW010000592.1 GCA_937930025.1 uncultured Saprospiraceae bacterium
AGGCATAGGTGGAAGTCCTAAAATATTTCCATCAAGATCAGTAATCACCCATGCTGAATTAGACCCTGTATTTCCTGTTAGTTCAATTCCCGAAACCATGTCAGCTTCGCCATCTACACAAAAGTTGAAAGGTCCACCTTCCAATGTTCCGCCGTCTGCAGTACAAGGAGTATTACAATCAGCTCCTGAATTTCTATTCACTGTGATTGGATTCGAAAGGTTGAAACATCCAACAAGATCATTGGCATTCATTCCCATTTCTGCACCTTGCAATCCATCCTCATAAGATAGGTGCCAAATCAAACAAACTCCGGCTGGTGCTTCATCAAAGTTCACCGCTTCTGGTGTTGGTGGTAAGCCTAGAATATTTCCTTGGTCATCGGTTACGACCCAAGCTGAATTTGTTCCATTACTTCCGGTTAACGTGATTCCAGATACAATATCAGCTTCTCCATCTCCTACGCAAAAGGTAAAAGGACCGCCAGTTAATACTCCTCCATTTGGTTGATTTCTGTTTACGGTGATTGGGTTTGAAAGATCGAAACATCCTACTAGATCATTTGCATTCATACCCATTTCTGCGCCTTGTAACCCATCCTCAAAAGATATGTGCCAGATTAAACAAGTTCCAGCACCGGCTCCGTCAAAATCAACTACACTCGGCATTGGTGGAAGTCCTAAAATATTTCCATCAAGATCAGTAATCACCCAAGCGGAATTAGATCCAGTATTTCCTATAAGTTCAATTCCGGAAACCATATCAGCTTCCCCATCTACGCAGAAATTGAAAGGACCGCCTACTAAACTTCCTCCATTGATTGTACAAAGATCGCTGCAATTCGCATCTTCAAATCTATTTACTTCAATTGGGTTTGATAAAGAAAAACAGCCAATCAATTCATTGGCGTTCATTCCCATTTCCGCGCCTTGTAATCCATCTTCATAGGAAAGATGCCAGATCAAACATGTTCCTGCACCTGCACCTTCAAAATCTACGGCACTAGGCATTGGTGGCAATCCTAAAATATTTCCATCTAGATCGGTAATAACCCAAGCTGAATTCGCCCCTGAATTTCCGGTAAGTGTAATTCCGGAAACCATGTCAGGATTGCCATCATTTACACAAAATTCATATCGTCCGCCTTCTAAAGTTCCTCCTTGTGGTTGATTTCTTACCACACGAATTGGATTCGAAAGATCGAAACAACCTGACAGATCACTGGCGTTCATGCCCATTTCTGCACCTTGCAATCCATCCTCATAAGATAGATGCCAAATCAAACAAACTCCTGCTCCAGCTCCATCAAAATCCACAACACTAGGCATAGGAGGAAGTCCTAAAATATTTCCTTGTTCGTCAGTAATAACCCAGGCTGAATTAGTTCCAGTATTTCCTGATAGGTTTATTCCGGAAACCATATCGGGCTCTCCATCTACACAAAAGTTAAAAGGACCGCCATCTAATAAACCTCCATTGATTGTGCATAGGTCGCTGCAATTCGCATCCTCGAATCTATTTACTTCAATTGGATTTGATAGTGAAAAACAGCCGACCAAATCGTTGGCATTCATTCCCATTTCTGCACCTTGTAGTCCATCTTCAAAAGATAAATGCCAAATCAAACAAGTTCCTGCACCGGCACCTTCAAAATCTACGACACCAGGCATTGGTGGTAATCCTAAAATATTTCCATCAAGATCAGTTATAACCCATGCTGAATTCGCTCCGGAATTTCCGTTTAGTGTTATTCCAGAAACCATATCGGGGTTGCCATCGTTTACGCAAAACTCATAACGACCACCTTCTAAAGTTCCACCATTTGGCTGTGTACGATTTACCGTAATGGAATTTGAAAAATCAAAACAACCGGTAAAATCATTTACATCTTGACCTACATCTAAACCACCCATGTCCTCATATGACAAATGCCAAATAACACAGACTCCAACACCCGCACCATCCAAATCGAATGGAGGACCGGCTGGTAATCCGAGAATTACTCCATCAGTATTTGTTATTACCCATTGCGAAAGGGTAGAAGAATTTCCAGTCAAGGTTACATTTATTGGATCAGCAATTCCATCGATACAAATATTAGTATTATCTGATGTCGCTATTTCTCCACCTTCTGCCGTACAGGGTGTCATGTTCTCTTCGCATAAGGTAGGAAGCTGATCGCTCCAATCCGAGGAACTTTCTCCTACACCATCATAACTTAAGGCTTGAGAAAAAGCAGGGCTAAAATCTCCGGTGGTCCAAATTCCTGCAGCAACTGCCACATTACTTCTTTGATGTCCGGTTGAACCCCATTCAACATAATCAACAATGGCATTTGGATCAGTATAGGCTGCTGAGGTATATAAACCCATTTCACCATCTGCTCCTGAAATAGTATTAAAATTGTTGACCGTTAATATAGATCCTGCACCCATCATCAAACTACCACAATCGAGCGTGGAATTTGCTAATGTTTGATAAGCTGGAAAATCGCATAGGATATATCCGGAAACGTCTACCATGCTATTTCCAATGTTTTTTAATTCAACACTCCCATTGGGCTGAATTTCATTGATAACTATTTGAGCTGGTAAAGTGGCAAAAGAAAAAAGAAACATCAGACAGAGCAAAGAAAATTTCAGCTGTCCTTTTCCTCGACTGTTTGCTAGATTTCGGAATGAGATAATAATTTTGCGATACCATGTCCAATTACTGGAACATCGGTCGACTGTAAGGTTGTTCATAATTTTTCGTTAAATAAGATGAGTAAATAGCAATTTAGTGGTAGGGATCAGTTATTGCGATAAATCTCGTTAAGGAAAGGTGTCCTTTGGTTTCATTTTCTGGTGGTTTAGGTCAACAAAATTCTCTTGTTTATTTCCGGTCGAACAGCGCGATAATCTTCGATCACTTTACCAAAATAGCTAGTATGTAAAGCTAGATTTTCGAACTACAACAAATATAGAATTCAAGAATGACAAGATGATCACTAAAATATCACGAAAGTATCACAAGCACTGTTTGTACTTTTGCGGACATTTAAATCAATTGATGAAAATGCCTTTATATATTTACCTCAATTAAAAACGAATACATGAATTATAGGAGACTAGGAAAAACAAATTGGCAAGTTTCTGAGATTTCTTTAGGCACTTGGCAAGTTGGTGGAAAATGGGGCTCTGGATTTGATCAGGGCAATGCCGAAAAAATATTGAATGCTGCTATCGACAATGGAATCAATTTTATAGACACCGCAGATGTGTACGAAGCGCGCAAATCAGAGGCTGCTGTTGGCAGAGTGATCAAAAGTAGGTCAGAAAATATATTTGTCGCAACTAAATGCGGAAGACAAATCAATCCTCATACCAATGCGAACTACACTGTTGAAGTACTTAGAAAATTCGTAGAAGATAGTTTGAAAAATACTGGATTGGACTGCTTGGATCTTATTCAATTGCATTGCCCTCCCACTGAAGTATTTTACCGTCCTGAGATATTTGAATTATTCGATCGATTGAAAACTGAGGGAAAAATTAAGCACTTAGGAATTAGCGTGGAAAAAGTGGAACAAGCACTCAAAGGAATAGAATACGATAATGTGAGTACTGTTCAAATTATCTATAATATTTTTCGCCAAAGGCCAAATGAATTATTTTTTAAGGAAGCGCTAAAAAAAGACATTGGAATTATTGTTCGTGTGCCACTAGCAAGTGGCTTACTAACCGGAAAGTTTAATCCTGCTAGCACTTTTGATAAAGGTGATCATCGATTCTTTAATAGAGATGGAGCGGGGTTTGACAAAGGAGAAACCTTTG
The DNA here is from genome assembly GCA_937930025.1 of uncultured Saprospiraceae bacterium. Classification (GTDB taxonomy): domain Bacteria; phylum Bacteroidota; class Bacteroidia; order Chitinophagales; family Saprospiraceae; genus JABDJM01. The sequence continues at coordinate 3,814 of CALGJW010000592.1, forward strand.
CTGGTGTTCCTTATGAAAGAGGACTTAAAGCAGTGAGTGAAATAAAAGAATTATTTCCGGAACATGAAAATCTTGCTCCTCTTGCCTTAAGGTGGATTTTGGATTTTCCTGAAGTATCTTGTATTATTCCTGGAGTTAGTAAATTGGAACAAATCAATTCTAATCTTGCATCAATGAAATTAGCAAGCTTGTCTTTCGAAAAAAAGGAAGCGCTGGACAATATTTACAAGAAGCATATCAAACCACATGTGCATCAGCTCTGGTAAGCCTTAAAGACAATTAATTTATTTCAAGAATTGCCGCTCGTCGTCACAAACATATCATTCGAATATTTTCAATCAAAGATTCAAATTCTTTCGAAGTAGAAAAGGGATTCATTAAAGTTGTTCTCAGATATTTTTGGCCATTGATTGTCGATTGGACTATATAGTATATACCAGCTTCGAGTAAAGTTTGGCGAATGGAGGCATTCAATTCATTTAATCCGTCTAAAGAAACAGATTTTGGGCAGTATCGAAAACAAACAATATTCGATTCTGGCTGAAGCAATACTTCAAAGTCCTTTTGTGCTTTTAAAAATTTATAAAATAATTGAGCATTATCTTGTACTTTTTCCACATAAGCTTCTATGGCTTCAATTCCATAAAGTTGAATGATACTATAAAATTGAATACTCATCATGAGTTTTGTACATTCAAACGTTCGTTTACCATAATTGAACCATTCTTCGGATTTAGCTTCTGACCACAAGTATTCTGCCTTTTGATTAAATGTTCTAAAGGAATCCTTTCCATCTTTAAATACCAAGGCGGTGGTCACCGAGGAGGTCATCATCATTTTATGACAATCAATTGTAACCGAATCTGCCAAGTGAATTCCTTCAATCAGGTATTTATATTTATTTGAAAAACAAACCGCTGCACCATGGGCGCCATCCACATGCAACCAAATTCCTAGCTTAGATGTAATTTTCGCCAATGCGGTCAAATCATCATAACTACCCGTAGCAGTTGTGCATGCGGACCCTACCACCGCCAATATCTCACACCCCTCTTTTTTCTTTTTATCAATCAATCCTTCCACCAATTCGATGCGAACTTTAAACTTTTCGTCTACAGGAATCTGCACGATACCTTCCGATCCTACTCCCATTATTCGTGCGGCACGATCAATACAATAATGCGCTTGTTCAGAAACTAGTATAGCCAATTTTTTATTTTGATGCCCCTCTATCCACATTCCTGGAAAATGTTTGGCTCGAGCAGCAAGTAAGGCAGTGAGGTTTGCCAAGGTTCCTCCACTTGTCAAAAACCCAGAAGATTTATGCTCCTCAAAACCTAGGGCTTTTCCAATAATCTCAATCACAATTCTTTCTAAAGCAGAAGAGGCAGCTCCCATTTCATACACGGCCATTCCGTTGTTCAAAAATCCAGAAAGCATACTAGCCAAGGCTGAAATCGGTGCTGGTACAGCAACTTGATGGCCCATATAACCTGGACGATGAATTTGTATAGATCGTTCTAATATGGTAGAGAAAAAAACATGGCTGTCTTGACTTTTAAACCTTTTCCAAAAACCATATTCCTCCTCGGGTTGCGTCCAGCGAATTGTTTTATCAGTTTTTCCTTCCTCTATTCCTTTCAAATAATCTGATAAAAGCTCAATCAGCTCGTGCCCACTTTTTCTAAACTTTTCTGAACTATAAACTTCGTTTAATATCATAATCCTTTTTTAAGTCTGAGTGAAAATTATCAATTTTAAATTAGAATCATTTCATTACCTTGAGTTAATTATTTATCGAATATGAATTGGAATAAATTAATTTGGCTAGGCATTATTTTTTGTTCTTGTCAGAATGATAAAGAATCAATTGGAGGGGATCAAAATAAAGCAGAACTAAGACCAAATATCCTCTGGTTAGTAACCGAAGATCAGTCCCCCAATTTTTTTCCATTCTATGGAGACAGTACAGCTACCCTACCTAACCTTGAATGGTTAGCCCAAAACGGGGAGATCTTCGATAATGCCTATGCGCCTGTACCCGTATGTTCTCCAGCTCGAAGTGCCATTATAACAGGGATGTATCCATCGACTTTAGGCACACATAATATGCGCTGTTATAATTCCTACCAAAAGCATAACCAACCTGAGATAAATGTTCCAAGTTATTCGCCTATTCCACCGCCAGGCATCAAACCTTTCACGGAGTATTTGAGAAAGGTTGGATACTATTGTACAAATAATGCAAAAGAGGATTACAATTTCCGAACACTTGATGGTATGTGGGATGAGTCCGGAAATAAAGCTAATTTCAAAAATAGAAAAGAAAAGGAGCAACCCTTTTTTGCAGTATTCAATTTTAATGTAACACATGAATCTAGATTATGGCAAAATGGAAAAAAAGATTTGCTTGTTGATGCAGACAAGGTTCCAGTGCCACCGATTTTTCCCGATGACCCAATCATTCGACATGACCTTGCCGTGAATTATAGCAATTTAATGCGCATGGATTCCATGGTTGGAACGATTCTCGACCAATTGAAAAAAGAGAAACTTTTGGACAACACCTACATTTTCTTTTATGGAGATCATGGCGGTCCATTTCCAAGATACAAGCGATCTGTTTATGATACTGGAACGAAAGCGCCACTCGTTGTTAAATACCCGGATGGTAAAAATGCTGGCCAGAGAAATACATCATTGATCAGTTTTATAGATTTTGCACCCACGGTATTATCCTTGGCAAATATTCCGGCCATCACTAATATGCAAGGAAAGGCTTTCCTCGGCAAGGAGGCTCGCGAACAACCGCGTCAATTTCTTTATACTATGTCTGATCGTTTTGATGGCGTCTATGATCAAAAAAGAACGGTTCGAAATTCAAAATATAAATACATTCGAAATTCCAATCCGAATCTTCCTTATGCCATTCCAGTGAAATATCGTTTACAAATCCCTATGATGAATCGACTAATTGATTTGAATCAAAAAGGACAATTAGAAGGTGCTGCAGCTTTTTGGATGGCCAATCAAAAACCAAAGGAAGAGTTATATGATCTTGCTAAAGATCCATACGAACTAAATAATCTTATTGGAAATTCTGATTTAACTATGATTACAGACTTATTAAGAAAGAAGTTGGATCGTTGGCAGCGAGCAACGAATGACCTTGGTCTGATCGACGAGCAGGATTTAATCCAGCGTTGGAATCCTGACGGGAAACCTCCTAAATGTGTCACTCCAGTAATTAAAGAAATGGACGGAAAGTATGCATTAAGCTCAAAGCATAATAATGAATCTATTATCTGGAAGTATGAAAAAGAGGAAGCATGGACTTACTACCAGAGTCCTATTGTAAAGAAACCAAAAGAGCAACTGGTTGTCAAGTCCGTTCGTATAGGATTTGAAGATGCGACAGTAGAAATTAACGCAACTGAACAATAATTAATAATTCAAACGGCGTAACCAAAAAGCTTCATTTAAGATATTAAGTTTTCCTTAACCTAAAACTAAATTTATTTAAGATTTCGTGATTAAACCTAGCCCTTTTTTTAGTGTCTTATTTGTGCCCAACAAACAATTCTTTCGTCTTATGACTGAGTTATATTGGGTACATAGTAATTGGTGCTTGAAGTCACCAATTGATTTATCAATTAAAATAAATATATGATTACTTATCAAAAATTAATTTCTGTTGCATTTTCCTTCTGCCTATTGGCAAACTTAGCGACTGCCCAACAAAGTCAGGGTGAAAGCAATGCTGAATTGCGAATTCAAAAAAACACTACAGAATTAACAAAACAACTTGGGCTAAATGAAAAGCAAGCAGCCGAAGTAGCAAAGATCAATACTGACTTTAGGGAACAAATAATATCTTTAAAAACATCTAAAATCGAGGAAACGGCTAAAAGAAGCAAAATGCAATCCTTGAAAAAAGAAAAGAAGATGGCGATCAAAGCGATTTTAACTCCTGAACAACTTACCAAATATGAAGCTTTACCAAAAGGTAGAAGAGGAAAACATATGGGAAAAGGACATCGTGGTGGAAAAGCTCAAAGCGGTCATCGTAAACAAGGTCAAAATCTTTCTAAAGAGGAGTATCGTGAAAAACGCATGGCTAAACTTACAGAAGATTTATCTTTGGATGACAAACAAGTAAGTATGATTTCAGCCATTAATAAAAAGTATACTGAAAAATTGAAGGGACTTACTGGTCAAACTGAAGATCGAGAAAAAACTAGAGTCACCCGTCAGACTATAAAAGCCGAAAAAATAAAAGAGATTAAGGCTGTATTAAATCCTGAACAGCTTTCAAAGTTCCAAGCCAAACTGGCTGAAAAAGAAAGTAGACATCAAAATAGGATGAAGGGCCCTAACAAGCGTTCAAAATAATCGAGACAGTTCAATGTACAAAAAAGGCCGAGTTATTTTAACTCGGCCTTTTTTGTACACATTTATCAAACTAAATATTAAGAAAATTCAAACCGCTAGTTTTTTAGGGCCTCTAAAATAGCGGCATGGATAAGCGGCTCCATAATATCGTATCCTATTTTATTGGGATGTACACCATCATCCCCAAGGTTTTTTCTAAGGCCATTATTGCCATCCGTCAAAGCTAAAAAATAATCGCAATACACAAATCCCTTTTCAGCGCAGTAGGTTTGAATCATTTCATTTAACGCAGGAATTTTCTCATTGGGCTTCAATCCCGGTCTCCATGGATAATCAAAAGCAGGGGTAACCGAACAAAGCACCACTTTAATTCCGTTGTCATTTGCAATTTCTGCCATTCCCTTTAAATTATCCATGATCATCTCTAGGCTAGAAGGGCCAGTATTCCCAGCGATATCATTGGTCCCAGCCATAATTGTCACTGCTGCTGGGTTTAATGCGATTACATCTTGGCGAAATCTAACTAGCATCTGAGGAGTGGTCTGACCACTGATTCCTCTTCCAACGTAATTGTTATTCTTGAAAAAATCAGGCGACATATTGACCCAACCTTCGGTAATGGAATTCCCCATGAACACTACTCTATTTCCAGGTGTTTCTTCCATTGAGAGTTTTTCATTTTGTGCTTGATACTTTTCTAAGTTTGGCCAATCCTGCGCACCCGCATTAAAAGTAAAATTCAAGACTAAGAATATAATCGTTAGGTACTTCATCTAGTTGTATTTATTGCTAAGCTAGTCATTTTTATTCGATTTCGTAAACTCGAATTTTTCGTTTTTTGATCTTGTTATTATTGAGATGCTTTATCAAATGATCAGCCTTATTTTTTTTCACACCAACAAAAGCACAATCTTGTTTTAGTTCAATAACACCAAGTTCATCTTTCTTCAATTCACCTTCTTTAAAAAACAATCCAGCGATATCCCCTTTGGATATTTTATCCTTTCTGCCACCAGACACAAACAAGGTAGTCCATTCTGATGGGGAAGGCGGTTCGGTTTCAATTAGCGTTTCTTTCTCCAATTCAGGAATAAAATCTGGTAATTCTTCTTCGGACCATTTCATCACAAAGGCTGTACCGGCCGCTTGCATTCTAGCCGTTCTTCCATTCCGATGGGTAAATTCTTCTGCTCGATGAGGCAAGTGATAATGAATAATATATTTAATCTCTGGTACATCAATCCCTCGAGCAGCAAGGTCGGTTGCAAGTAACAATTGATGAGACCCATTTCTAAATTTTATCAATGCCCTTTCTCGATCATTTTGTTCAAGTCCTCCGTAGAAACAACCATGCGAGATATTTTTTTCCTTGAGATAATCACTAACCCGTTGAATCGAATCTTTGAAGTTTAAAAAGACAATCCCAGGCTGACCTTTCAAATGGCAAATGGCCTTGTACAAAGTTTCTAACTTGTCTTTATCGGGAGATTCTATGAGTTTAAGCTTAAGATTTATTTTATGTCCAGCCAAAAAATCAATTTTGGTGGGATTACTTAAACCTACAAATCTTGGTATATCTATTCCATCGGTAGCCGAGGTTAGGATTTTCTTTCTTACGCCACGTAAGTCGTCTAAAATCTCTTCCATTTCTTCTTCAAATCCAATCTCTAAGGACTTATCAAATTCATCCAACACCAAGAATCTAATATCATCAGTATCAAAGGATTCCCTACGGATGTGATGAGCGATCCTTCCTGGGGTACCTATCAAAATAGCAGGCGGATGTTGAAGATCCAATTTATCCTTCGAGGCAGCTCGCCCTCCGTATAGAGCATTGCATTTGTGTCCAGTTCCCATATCTCGAACGACTTGTTCAATTTGCAAGGCGAGCTCTCTAGCAGGGACTAATATCAAGACCTGAATAGTGGCGGTATCCTGATCTAATTGTTCAATAATAGGAAGTAAAAAAGCCAATGTCTTTCCAGTACCTGTGGGAGAAAGAATAATAACCTCTGGTTTTAAAAGAATAGCTTCTTGCGCACGAAGCTGCATTTCATTCAATTCCGTGATCCCAAACTTGCTAAGTATCTGAGCTTGATTTTTGATTGCCTTGGACATGTCGCAAAGGTATGGAATGCCACCCTAATACTTAGGGCACATCCGCTAATTATATTCTTGCTAGATCTAAAAATTGAAGCAAGAGACAATCACCGGAGGTGCCATTAGAAATACAACTATCGAATTAAAGTAATATCCCCGTAAATCCTCACAATTTTCCCCTCATTATCCAAATAGGACAAATGATAGATATACACTCCAGGGTTGACTAACTGTTGCTTGAATCTGCCATCCCAGCGAGCTTCTACTTTATCTTGGAATAAAATAGCGCCCCATCGGTCGTAAATGCTAAAGGAAGAAATTTCTGAAATTTTGCCATTTGAAAAAAGCTCAAAGACATCATTTTGACCATCATTATTGGGACTGAAGGCCGAAGGAATGAATATACTTTGATTAGAGTTCACTCGAACCAATATCTCATCTGTAGCTGAACAACCTGCTTCATCCACTACCGTCAAAGTGTAAGTCTGATCAGAACTAGGCATGATTTCTGGCATCAGGCAATCATCACAAAGTATTGGCTCCCAGTCAATAATCGAAAATTGATTAATGAAATCATGAATGGGATTAAGTGTAACACTGCTGCCAAGGTCTATTTCAAAATCTTGTCCTAAGGTCAACCATTTTGGCGTACCACTTGGGACCATGATTGTAGTATCATTTTCACATCCATATTCATCGATAAACAAAACGTCATAGGCTCCGGGCGCTAAATTTTCGTAATGCCCATTGGCGTTTTGATTCGCATTTGGCGCAATAAAGTCTATTTCACCCAGCCCTCCAGAAGTGTTTACAATTTGAAAGTATCCATCCATGACTTCTGGACAACTTGTAGGCTGAATATTAAACTCAGCTGAAATTCTTGGAGGTGCAGAAATCACGATCGTATCAATGTCCGTACAACCATGTCCATCTGTCAAGGTGACTGAATAAGTACCCATTCCTACTCCCATTCCGGTAAAAACGTTATCTGACCAAGCCAATTCAAAAGGTACAGCTCCTGATAAAATCGAGACTACCAATTCAGCCTCGGCTTTAGTTTCACAAGAAACATCATAACCCAAGAAATCTGTGTAGCTGGAAAGTTCGACATCGGGAGCTGGGTGAATTGGTAAAAACACTTCCTCAATTAAGCTGAATCCATTCTCATCCACAATCAAAAGTTCATATAAACCAGGTGATAGATTCCCCAAGACATAAGTTGTATTAGAAAAACTATTCGTACTTCCTTGAACTAAAGAATCAACATTTGTCCAATCTATTTGAAATGGCGCTTGCCCTCCGATAATAGTGATTTCAAAACTGCCGATTTCCAAAGCGCAATTTGCAGTGTCCACGATAATGTCAACTGTAATACCACAAGCATTCATATCAAAAATAGTCAAGGTGGTCACTAAAGAATCACAGCCTTGAGAAGATATTTCGTAGGCGGACACAGAGTCCACTTGGGTAACATCACAAACCAAAATTTCATTAATTGTTTCCGGATAAGCCTCAACATAATTTAAGGTCAGCCAAGTAAAACTATCGCAGCCTATCTGATTGATGTCTTGAAAAAATTGCACTCCGGCATTGGCTAGTACACAAGTGGGTTCCATCAAGTAAACAGAATCAGCTGGAGCAAGTGTGACAGTCGAAATTTCAACAACATCGCAGGGATTCCCCATCACAACAGTTGTAAATTCTCCAGCCAATGTTGGATCGCAAGTTTCACTAGTGAAATACATCGTGTCTTGTTGTACCAAATCTATGGTCACATAAGTTGTAGAATCACATCCTACTTGATTAAAATCATTGTATTCAAAAATGCCAATGTCGTTCGGATCACAGCTCGTTTCTGTTTGAAAAACAGTATAGGGTAAAAGTAAAGCCACATTTGTGATCTCTACCACATCGCAGGGATTACCGACAACCACATTTATAAATTCGCCAGAAAGCATTGGATCGCAAGTCTCATCTGTGTAATACACCGTGTCTTGTTGAACCAAATCTATGGTCAAGTAAGTTGTCGAATCACATCCAGCTTGATTAAAATCATTGTATGCAAAAATGCCAATGTCGTTCGGATCACAACTCGTTTCTGTTTGAAAAACAGTATCGGGTAAAAGCAAATCTACCGTTGTGATCTCAATCACATCACAGGGATTACCGGTAACCACATTTATGAACTCGCCAGCAAGCATCGGATCGCAGGTCTCATCTGTAAAATACATGGTGTCTTGCTGAACCAAATCTATGGTCACATAAGTTATAGAATCACATCCTGCTTGGTTAAAATCATTGTATTCGAATATGCCAATGGCGTTCGGATCGCAACTCGTTTCTGTTTGATAAACAGTATCGGGTAAAAGTAGAGCCACATTTGTGATCTCAACCACGTCGCAGGGATTACCAGTAACCACATTTATGAACTCGCCTGCAAGCATTGGATCACAAGTCTCATCGGTAAAATACATCGTGTCTTGTTGTACCAAATCTATGGTCACATAAGTTGTAGAATCACATCCTGCTTGGTTAAAATCATTGTATTCAAATATGCCAATGGCGTTCGGATCACAACTCGTTTCTGTTTGAAAAACAGTATCGGGTAATAGTAAGGCCACATTTGTGATCTCTACTATATCACAAGGGGTACCAGGTACTACAGTTGTGAATTCTCCGACCAGGCTTGGATCGCAAGAAGTATCACTTATGAAAAATGTATCTAACTGACTTAAACTAATCGTTAAAAAAGTGGTTGAATCGCAGCCTAGAATATTAAAGTTATTGTACTCAAATGTACCAACATCATTTGGGTCACAACTGGTGTCGGTTAGAAAAACTAAGTCGGGTGGAATCAATTCTACATTCGTAATCTCAACAATTGGGCAAGGGGAGCTAGTAATTATATTCGTAAATTCTCCAACTAAGCTTGGATTACAAGTACTATCAATTGCATAAATTGTATCCGAAGTAATTAGGTCTATTGTCAGGTAGGTTATGGAATCGCATCCCAATTGATTGGAATCATTAAATTGAAAAATACCTATAGAATCAAGATCACAACTAGTGTCTGTAATATAAATCGTATCGGGAATGATATAGTCCACGGTTTCGATCTGTAGCACAGGGCAAAAGGGACCGGGAAGGATGTTTTCAAAAACACCTGCAAGCGCTTGATCGCAGGTATAGTCATTGGCAAAAACAGTATCTAATTGTGCTTGGTTCACAGTAAGAATGGTCAAGCTATCGCAACCGGAAATATTTACATCCCAAGTTTCAAAAACGCCAACGTCAGCAGCAAAACAAGAACTATCTATTAATTCTACGGTATCCACTGCAGAAAGAATGATTTCTGTTATGCGCATTGTATCACAACTTAAAAGACCACCGTAAAATGCAGTATCAACTCCAATATCATTTGGATTACAAGAAGAATTTGTAGCGAAAAGGGTATCTGGAATAATAATTTCGACGTTTGTTTCTATAATCAAACTATCACATCCATCAATATCCACCAAAGTAGCTAAGTACGTTCCTGAGCTATCAATGTAAACTCCTCCAATCAAAAGAGAATCCACAAAACAAGTAATAGAATCTAAATGTAAAGTGTCTGGAGCAAAATGCGCAATATCCAAACAGGAACTACTCGTTCCACAATCGTCGGTTAACAGTACACAAAGATTAAATGTACTTGTATCAGTAAAAGTAACTTCTAAGGAGGATGTATTCTGACCAGAAAGAATTTCAATACCTGCGGATCCAATCCAATTAATAGCCTCAAAAGAAACTCCAGAAGCAGGGAACGAGTACATCAAAGTATCTCCGTAACAAGGGGTTGGATCACCGGCAATAAGTACTGAATCCGGACCAGCAGTCGCAGTAAGATTAAAACAATTTTGATTAATGTATCCGCAATTATTTTCAACTTCAACACAAATTAGTTGAGGCCCAGGAGTATTAATTTCGAAAGCGGCTATGGACATTCCTTGACCAAAGTTTAGCGAAACATCTGGGGAAAATGACCAAATATAGTTTACTACTCCATCTTGCAAATCAACTTCCAATTGAAATATTTCATCGACACAAACCATGTCCATTCCGCTAATCAAGGGTACAAATGGGGCAGCCCCATCATCAAATACCTCAATTGTTTCTATGCTAGTACAATCAGTTCCAGTAGCTGGATCGGTATTCGTTAATTCTAGTTGAAAAATTCCAGGTTCACAAACTTCAATTTGTGAAGTTCCAAGCCCACTAGATATTGCAGCTCCCGTAGTTGAAGTCCAATTGTAAGAGATGCCAGGGCCACTGGTAGAATTCGAAGCGTCAATGGTTACACAACTATTTGAAATATTACAATCGATTTGATTGACCGGAAGAAAATTAATCATGGCATCAAGAACAGTTACAGTAACTACATCCGTTTCTAGACAGGACCCATAAACTTCTATATCATCAAGTAGAAAATCATTTCCAAATATTCCGCCCGCACCATTTTGGTTAACAATACAAATCTCAGCTGAAGATGCTCCTGCGGAATTCCAAGTGGCCGAAAAAGGTTCCCAACCACAAGCTGTTCCAGCAGAATTAAAGACATTTCCAACGAGTACACCATTTACGGAAAATTGCAATTGAGCTGGTGAAATAGGAACTAGACCTCCCACCCAAGCAGAAAGGGAATATACAGTATTTGGATTGACAAAGATCGTTTGACACCAAACAGATTGACCAACTGAGCCATCGCCATTCACAACCATCATTTGCCCAGTTCCATTTCCAAAAGTGTGATCATCACAAGGAGGAAAAGTAGATAAAACTAAGTCAGGTGAAGTAATAACAGTATAAGTTGCTGGATTCGACAATCCGACAGGATTCGAAAGTGGAATAAAAGTGTATCCACTAGAAAATCCCACGTTACCTGCTTCAAAATCTCCGTTTGTGATGAGATTTACATCATCCGGAGTTTGTGCAGTAAGTGTATAAATAGTGGTTGTGGGAGGATTTGCATCTGGATTTAATGAAAATGGATCACTTAGGCCTATTGCTGGCGTCCACTCTGTACTTATGGTATTGCCAACTACTGAACCTTGCAATACAACCGGACTTCCATTTGGACAGATGGTTTGATCTGGGCCGGCCTCTACAACAAGTGAAGGGCATATCAAAGAAGAAGGGAAATTTGCCTTGCCATTAATAAACAGACTAACTGTCATCAAAAGTACTACAAGACAAATTTCCCTTTTAAAAATCATTAAGTCATCATTAGCTCTTTAAGATACTATTTTTAACCATTGGCTTTTTGGTATTTATTAGATGATCTTTTATTTCATTCTTTTCAAATACTTAAACAGATCACTATCTGTAGAAAGAATAATTGACGTTTCTGAATCAAAAGTTTCTTGAAAAGTTTCCATTGATTTTAAGAAACCATATAGCTCTCTAGCCTGGGGAGACTTATTGTAAGCCGATGCATAAATTGCTGCCGCTTCTGCGTCCGCCTTACCTTTGATTTCTTCCGCCGTTCTAAATGCTCCGGATTGAATAGTCAAAAGTTCTCTTTGCTTTTCCCCAGCAATTCTGGATGCTTCTCCTTGTCCCTCTGATCTAAATTTATCTGCTATTCTATATCTTTCAGATTTCATTCTTTCGAAAACTTGTTTTTTAACTTCATTCACGTAATTGATTCTCTTGAATCTAAAATCAAGAATTTCAATTCCCAAGTCTCCTGCCTGTGAGTTTGAGGAGGTAAGAATTTCATCTTGAATCAATGCACGGCCCACACTGATAGGAGTCAATGTGTCTTTTAATTCTCCGTCAGCTAAAGTTGATTGAAGCGGGGTTCTATTTGTGGAACGAACAAGTTCCCTAATCTTATTCTTGGCGATAAAATCTTTGGTTTCTCCATCCAAGATATCGTCAATTCGAGATTGTGCTCCTCGTTCATTGGTTAAACGCTTAAAGAACTGCAATGGATCTGTAATTTGCCATCTAGCATAAGTATCGACAAAGATCAGTTGCTTTTCTTCCGTAGAAACTTGCGCTCTATCTCCATCCCAAGCTAAGAAACGCTTATCAAAATAATTCACATCTTGTATGAAAGGCATTTTGAAATACAAGCCTGGTTCTGTGATTGCCTCACCGACGGGCTTTCCGAATTCAGTGATGACCACTTGCTGCGTTTCATCTACAATAAATGTTGCAGCAAATAATATTACTAGTGCAACCACAGCAATTACTATAATCGGTATTGTTTTATTTTTCATTGCTTGCTTTTTGTAAAGACATTTGTAATAATGGAAGTACGTTACTTCCCTTTTCATCAGTAATGATTTTTTGACCAAGTTTAGGGATAACTTCATCCATAGTTTCCAAGTAAATTCGTCGTCTAGTTACCTCAGGTGCTTTAATGTACTCTGTGTATAACTGATTGAACTTAGAAACTTCCCCTTTGGCTCTATTGACCCTTGCAGTTGCATAACCTTCTGCATTATTGATTGTCTCTTGGGCTTGTCCTTTTGCTTTCGGAATTACCTTATTATTTTCGGATTCTGCTTGGTTGATCAAAGTTTCTTTTTCTTGTTCCGCTTCGTTCACCGCATTAAATGCTTCTTTTACAGAAGCTGGTGGATTTACATCCTGCAAAACAACTTGATCTATCTTTATTCCTAAAGAATATTCTCGACAGATATTTTGGAGTAATTCTTTGAGCTCTATACTCATTTGAGTTCTACCAACCGTAATTACTTCATTCACCGTT
>CALGJW010000593.1 GCA_937930025.1 uncultured Saprospiraceae bacterium
ATGAAGGGCACGATCATGAAGGACACAACCACGAAGACCACAATCACGAAAACCATGAAGGGCACGATCATGCAGACCACGAAGACCACGATCACGAAGACCATGAAGGGCACGATCATGCAGAAGCTGGCCACGAAGGACACAATCACGCACAGTCGGCCAATCCAAATGATGTTGATGAGGAAGCACAGCTATTGGAAAGTTATGTTCACTTTCATGATACTGCGGAGGAATCTACTTTCTTTAATCGGTCCATTACTCGTCGCTTGAAACAAGCCTTGTCTCACATGTGGGATGCCGAACTAAAGTTGAGAACCTTTTATCCTGAGGCTGCCCTACCCTTTGAAAACAAGGCCTTGTTGATCATAAAGGAGATTCAGCAAGAATCGCGAATCTATGTGGCAAAAATGGGTGTGGATCTTCCTAAGTTGAAACCCGAAAACAGGTTAAAAGGTGAACTTGATGAAATTTTATCCAGCTCGAAAAGTGGCAATATTGAAGTTGAACCAAGCTTTGAATATTGCAGAATAGCCATTGAAAAAGTTGGACGCTTAAAAACCAATGAATCAGATTCAATAATTATCAATCTTGATTTAAAGGCTGCTTTTCAAAAGACATCAACTGAATTATTGTCGTTGCTAAATGAAGAGGCCTTTCCTGTTTTTCCCATCATTTCGCAAATTCAAAAAGTCCTTGATGGTACGATTGGTCAATCTTTCGCAAGCAAGGAAATTTTAGAAATTAGGAATAACTTGAGCGGACTAATCAATGCGCATGACAAAAGAATTTTTAAGGGAGAAAAATTGACTGGAAAATTGGGACGGGAATATTTGAAGCGATTGGGGATGTAATTAAAATTTCATTTCACCCTAAGGAATACAAAAAATATCCTCCACCTATGATTAAAAAAGGAGAAGCGATTGAGAGGAGTATGATTGTCCATCTATACAATCCCCAAAATGATATTACTTTTTGATCTTCGTCATTTTGAGAGTAAATAACCATCATCGCTACTTACTGCAATCAATTCTATTACAGTGGCTTTTGTTTTTATTCCGCTGTTCATTAATTCTTTCGTAATACCATATTGTTTGAGTGCAAAATAAATTAGTAGCAAGGCAACTAATAAAAATCCATTATATAGGTAAGCCATCATTTTAATTGTTATTGGGTAAAACTGGCCTTTCGAGAATTCCTGCATTTTACAACAAAGACGCCCAAATATGCTCTTCCTAAATTACAATAAAATTCTCAAATTGAATTCTGAATTTTTACTTACTAAGATATTTTTTTAGAATCCCACCTTTTACATTGTTGACATCGAATTCAATAATGAAGGCTTTTTCATCTGCTTGTTCAACTAAACGATATGTTCTATTTATATCAATTCTGTTGATGACTGTATGGATAATTCTTTTTTGCTCTTGTAGTCCTCTTTGACCATAACCGGTTGCACCTTTATAAATGGTTATGCCTACCCTTATTTCTTTGATCAATCCAGCTTCAATTTCATCGGACTTTTCAGAAACGATCATAAGGCCAACATAATCTTCAAAGCCTTCAATCATTAAATCTATCACCTTTGCAGTAATCAAGAAAGTCAATATTGAATACATCGAAACTTCGACAGAGATTAAAACTGCAGTGATTGAGAAAAGAACAATGTTAAAGAGAAGAATCACCTTTCCAATACTGATTCCAAAACGATTATTAATGAATATTCCAAGGATTTCAGAACCATCTAAAACTGCACCGTTTTTTATCGCTATTCCTATTCCTGATCCGAGAAATATTCCACCAAAAATTGCTATCAATAATTTGTCATCTGTTACTGAAGTGAAATTCTCGAAATGAATAAATACGGCTAAGGCAGAGATTGCCAAGAAAGATTTTATTACAATTTGTTTACTCAATGTACTCCATGCAATCAGTAAAAACGGAATACTTACGAGTAAAAGAACAACAGAAATGTTTAAATCGAAAAACTGACTAATCAAAATGGCAATTCCTGTCACTCCACCATCCAAGAATCCGTTTGGCAAAAGAAAAGCTTTTAAGCCCAGGCTTGCCAAAAAGATACCGATTGAGATTTGAATACTCTCAGATATGTATTGTTTTACTTTATTCATTTTCAATTCTTGTTTCACCAAGGTCGTGAACAGCGTCATAAACCAAAAGTGAATTGAAGCGGAGTCGATTAAGTTCTTGGTCGAAGAAGGATGACAAATTATCATTCCATTTATTTGGTTTTTTATCCAAGAGCGCAAAACTTTGGGACAAAGTATTTATGTAATTGGATTTTTCAGTTTCATCTCGAATAAAAATTGGCGGAAATAAATTATACATCAATATCCAATTTTTGGCAATTCTAGTTGTTCGCCCATTCCCATCTATAAAAGGGTGAATTCTAATCAACTCGTGGTGAAAGTAAATTGCTCTTATGATTGGGCTTTTAATGGTATTAATGTTGTAAAAAAGTTCTGAGACCAAGGATGGAATTGAAGAGGGTTCCGGGCACAGATACCCTCCAATTTGAACCAATTTATCTCTGTACCTGTTTGGGTGACTGGCGTGAGATTCCGGCGAGATTAACCTGAACAATTGAAAAAGTTGCAATTCAGTTTTAAAGTCAACTTGATGTTTGATTTCATTCGCAACAAACAATAAGGTTTGATTTAGAGTTATTAAATAATCTTCAGCTTCGGTCTCATTCTGGGCTTCCATTTGAGCATTCTTTATACTTAAAAGTTCTTGAAGATTTGTCGTACTTGATAAGTAGGTATTTAACAGGTCGTCTGCCATATGTTTTCGACTGAAGGTTATCAGTCTGAACGTCGATTTCATTATTTGTTCAACCTCTTGTACTTTAGAATGATCAACGCTGATTTCAGAAATAGGAAGTAGTTTCATTGTACTAAATTATCTTCAATTGGGCTAAATAAATTAAAGGACGAAACTAGTCGATTTAACTTTATAAATAGAATTCAAGCTTTGATTTTTTAAAACACAAATTGTTAATTTTTAAAACCAAACAAAGAATTTGTTATTTCCTACATCACCATTTCTATTCTATACTTTTCAATAATCTAATTCAGACGGGCAGAACTTTGCGCTATTTTCCAACCATAAATAATAATCGATGAAATGCAATGCCCCTACTAAATTCAAGTCTCTAGAGTCGTAAACATCTAAAAGAGCTGGACTGCTCTTCCATCGAAATTCATCATTGATAATGTTATGGAGGGGATAAAATTGATCACTCCTATAGCTTGAAATTTAATTTCGCTAAAATTAGATTTCAAGCTATTGAACATCATGGTTAAAATATTAATTCAGCCAAATAGTTCATACATAAAAAACTCAGGGCCAATATTTCATGACCCTGAGCAATTAAATTATTTACAATTGTATTTTACAATACAATTATTTTAGTATCATATGACGTTCCATTAGAACCTTGAATTCTTGTAATATAAATTCCAG
>CALGJW010000594.1 GCA_937930025.1 uncultured Saprospiraceae bacterium
TTTGGATATTATCAACAACGATACTATTCGCTTATATCTTCAAGGGCTATATGAAAGTAATTTTCCTCGTTTGACGAAGAATAATTCTTTTACACCAGATATCTCAAATGTCTTAGATGAATATTATCTGGATTCTTTTAAACCCAATTCAGATTATACCCTAAAATTTAGTGCTCAGCTGGCTACCGATACTGTAGGGACTAAAATCTTTTCTGACGAACGGTATAAATTTCCTTATGTACATAAAAGGAATGGCAATCAATATACCATTGGGTATGTTCCATTAGATTTTGCAGCACTAAAAAAGGACAGCAAATTCCAAATGCTTCTGGAACAAACCAAACGTTATAGAGATAGCAAATTAAGGCGATATGGGTTGGTTGAACGAGAGATTAAAGAAGTCGTAAAAAGGATAGATGCGGAATTAGAGTAATTTAATGATTGGACGAAGGGCAAACATCAATGTGCCTCTTCTGTTACCAAATTTTGAAAATATAAATAGAAAGGGTATGAAAAAAATAATAGATAATTTTTCCATCCAGTCGGAATCTTATAAAAAATTTAGACCAGAATATCCAGACGAATTGTACGAATTCATCCTGTCGAACACAAAAGGGCGAGGGGAGTGCTGGGATTGTGGAACAGGAAACGGGCAAGTAGCCAAAGCATTGTCAAAATATTTCGAAAAAGTATATGCTACAGACATCAGTCAGAATCAAATCGCATTGGCTGAAAAAAAATCAAATATTGAATATAGCATAGTTAGAGCTGAAAAAACTAAATTTAAAACGGATCAATTTGATTTGATAACAGTTGCCCAGGCCATTCATTGGTTTGATTTTAAAAAGTTTTATGAAGAAGTTAGAAGGGTCGGAAAACCAAACAGCAAATTATTTGTCTGGGGATATGGATTATTAAGAATAGATGAAAAAGTAGACAGCCTGGTCGATGAATTTTATCAGGAAAAAATTGGATCCTATTGGAATCAAGAAAGAATCCATATTGATGAAGCTTATGAAACGATAGGATTCGATTTTGAAGAAATAGCGCCGCCCAATAAATTAGCAATAAAATCGAATTGGAAGGTGGATCAATTGATCGGATATTTGAACTCATGGTCAGGTGTACAGCACTATCGGAAGAAAAATGAAGGCGAAAACCCTGTAGATCAACTAGCAGAAAAGTTATCTACCATATGGATGCCAGAAGAAATTAAACCCGTTAAAATTCCAATCTTTATGAAGGTTGGATTGATCAAGTAGGCTGAGCGGGATAATGCCTTTCCAAGTCTATTTTCCAAATTTTGAACAAGCTCTTAATGAAATGTGGATGAACAAGAAAATGAAAAAAATACTACCCATCTTATTGGTTTTTTTTCTCTGTTTCGAATTGGATGCACAAGACTTCAATGTTCAACTTAATAATTTCTTTGAAGTTGAATTAAGTAATTAATATCCCAGATTTAAAAGTATTGATTGTCGATAAAGATTCAATTGTTTACACTAAATCAATAGGTTTTTACTTGCTATTATTTATATGTCGTTAAACCATACAAGGATTGCGTCAAAAGATGCGAACTTGAATCAAGAATAATTTATTGAATAATGTGAAAATTTTCGAACAAATTTTGTAAATTGTAAAAAAGATAAAATATGACCATAGAAGGAAGGAAAATTAGGTTGGTAAAACTTATAACCAGTTTAGACGATGAACTGTTAATTAGTAGATTAGAGGGCTTCCTTGGGGAGTTAAATAAAGAAGGTGATATCTTGCTAAATTTAAGTAAACCGATGAGGGAGAAAACTGATGTAGAAGAATTAATGAAAGAACAGAATTATAAACACCCCTCGAAAGATTTGTTAAATAGCATTAGCGAAGAAGCAAATATAGAGGAGTCAATTGAGGATTTATTAGAAATGATCTGATCGAATGAGATATTTATTAGACACAAACATTGTCCTTATTTATCTACGAGATAAGAAAACTAAAGAATATATAGACCATCATTACACTCCATTTGATTCGTTGAATATTCCAATATTATCAGTTGTAACATTAGGTGAAATAAAATCTTTAGGAATTAGAAATAATTGGGGGGAAAAGAGAATAGCTGCCGTCGACAATTTTTTCCAGCAATGTGTAATCACAGATATTAACTCAAAAGATGTTATTTCGAAGTATGGAGAAATAGATGCTTATAGCCAAGGTAAATTGAATAGTAAACCGCTCGGTACAACGGCAAGAAATATGGGTAAAAACGATTTATGGATCGCAGCTAGTGCTGTTGTTACAAATTCGAAATTACTTACTACTGATAAAGATTTTTCCCACCTTAATAAATCTTACCTCGATTTAGTCTTGATCGAACTAATAAAATAGTAAATTGCTTATATTCTATGTGAGACTAAAATAAACAGAAACACTCCTCTAATAAACATAAGTTCAACCCTTACCCCAAAACAGAAACATCATTAATAAACAACTCCATCGATATCCTATCCGCCAATAACTTCCCCTTTTGGGTCAACCAATAATTTTTAGAATTGGTAGCTACAGTTCCATTTTCAATAAATGGAATGACTTCCTTTAGAAAATGGATTGTAAACGCATCATTGCTCCATTTCTCCATCAACTTCAATTCGCATCCCCAGATCGTCCGCATGGACGTCATGACATATTCGTTGTATTGTTGGATTGGGGTCAATTCTTCTTTTTCAAAAGACAGCAGACCTTTACCAATGGCATCCATATACTTGATGTTGTTATTGATGTTCCATTGCCGGGAATGGCCATTGAAGGAATGGGCAGCAGGGCCGAGGCCGAGGTAAGATTCGCTACGCCAGTAGTTGGTATTGTGCTTGGAATATTTCCGGTCTTTAGCAAAATTCGAAATTTCATAATGCTCGAATTGATGCTCTTCCATCAAATTCATCAATTGTTCAAATTGACGGGCAGACTGTTCTTCATCCACTGGCTTGGAACTTCCTGTTTTAATTTTATGGAAAAGTGCCGTTTCGGGTTCTACGGTTAAGCAGTAGCAGGAAATATGGGGAATGTTGAGGGCAAAGACCTTGGCCAGGTTCTTTTGCCACTGGTCATCTGAAGTCGTAGGTGTTCCATAAATCAAATCTATCGTAAGGTTTTCAAACCCAGCATCCTGAACCTGATGTAAAGACCGTTCAGCCTCCATGGCAGTATGCGCCCTATTCATATACAATAAATCCGTGTCCGAGAAAGATTGGACACCAATGCTCAAACGATTTATTGGACTGTCCACCAACATTTTAATGTATGCTTCTCCCAAATCGTCAGGATTGGCTTCCAAGGTGACCTCAACGGCTGCATCAATCGCATGGTATTTATGCAAGGTGTTGAATAGCTGATCCAAGTCTTTTCCATTTAAAAGGG
>CALGJW010000595.1 GCA_937930025.1 uncultured Saprospiraceae bacterium
GTAGAAGTTGAAGCCAGTTTTTTACTAAAAAAATAAAGAAAATGATCACCGATTTTCGACACTTTTTGATTTATAATTTTGACCTTTTACATTTTGACTTTAAATGTATCTACGATTTTCGATCAAAGAATATTCGATCGCAAGATATTCGAATTCGACATTCAACATTCGTAATTCGACATTAGTTAAAGGAATGGGAACCTTACCTGATAATATCCCCGTAGAAGTTGAAGCCAGTTTTTTACTAAAAAAATAAAGAAAATGATCACCGATTTTCGACACTTTTTGATTTATAATTTTGACCTTTTACATTTTGACTTTAAATGATCTACAATTTTCGATCAAAGAATATTCGATACTTTTGCCTTTGAATTTTGGCCTTTGAAATTTTGACTTTAAATGATCGCAATTCATTCGAAATTGTAAATCGTAATTCAAAAATCGTAAATTGAGTAAATTAGAAACCTCCTATGCCCAATTCCTGGTACAATATCGACTTCACCACCACCGACACCCCAGCTTTAATAATCGACAAAGCTAAGGTGACCTACAATATTCAATGGGCAATAGAAATGGCCGGTGGAACGGATCGATTGCGACCGCATGTAAAAACACATAAGATTTTAGAAGTAGCTAAAATGCAAGTGGCCGCTGGAATTCATAAATTTAAATGCGCCACAATTGCGGAAGCAGAAATGCTCGGCATGGCGGAAGCCAAAGATGTGTTGTTGGCCTATCCAATACAAGGTCCAAAAATAAATCGCATTTTTTCTTTGCAAGAAAAATATCCTGATACTCAATACAGTGTTTTAATAGACAATGAATATTCTGCAAAGGATATTAATAAAATAGGTAAGGAAAAAAATCGGGCTCTTCCCGTGTTTATTGATGTCGATAATGGCCAGCATCGCACAGGTATTCCAATGGAATTTATTGAACAATTAGTTACTACTATCCAAGGTTTTGAATTTATCAACATAGTTGGACTTCATTGTTACGATGGACACATCCGAATGTCGAACCTAGAAGAAAGAACTAAGTTGTGTATGCAAGGAATGTCTCCACTTTTTTCCCTTCATAATAAACTTGAAAAAAAGCTCGATAAAAAATTAACCATTGTCGCGGGCGGTAGCCCCTCTTTTTCTGTACACGCTAAACATCATCCTGCAGTAGAATGCAGCCCAGGGACTTTCGTTTTCTGGGATCAGCGCTATGGTACAGAATATCAAGAGCAGGAATTCGAAAAGGCTGCCGTAGTTGCCACAAGGGTCATTTCAAAAATAGATGCTTATACTTATTGTTTAGACCTCGGACATAAAAGCGTAGCCAGTGAATTTCCTTTTCCTAGAGTAGAATTTATTCACCCTGAAAAATTCACGCAAGTCGGACAAAGCGAAGAACATCTCACGATTACATGTGAAAAACCAGATGTGCTAAAACAAGGAGAATTACTACTAGCTTTTCCTTATCACATTTGTCCAACAGTTGCCCTATACGATCAGATTCAAGTAGTTGAAGATGGCGCCATTAAAACACAGTGGGATGTCATTGCAAGAAATAGAAAAATCACAATATGAAAAAAAGGCCGTTTATCGTCGATGGACATTTGGACTTAAGCATGAATGCCATGGAGTGGAATCGCGATCTCCGGCAATCCACCGATCAAATAAATGCATTGGAAAAAAGCCTCACGGATAAACCCGACAGAGGCAACTCCACCGTCTCTTTTCCAGAAATGCGTAAAGGAAATATCGGCCTATGCTTCGCCACGCTTATCGCCCGCTACGCAAAACCCACCCATCCACTCGAAGGTTGGAACTCCCCCGAACAAGCATGGGGAATGACGCAAGCACAATTAGCCTGGTACCAGGAAATGGAACGACAGGGTGAGTTAATCATGATTAAAAATAAAGCTGATTTAGACCAGCAGTTGGATAGTTGGAATAATATAGCAGACTATAAAAAAATCGGTTTCCTTTTAACCTTAGAAGGCGCAGATTCCATTATCACCTTCGATCATTTACACTTACTTTATGAAAAGGGATTGCGCGCAATTGGCCCTGCACATTACGGCCCAGGCACCTATGCCTACGGAACGGACAGCGAAGGTGGCATAGGAGAGAAGGGTAGGGAGTTATTGAAAAAAATGGATAAGCTAAACATGGTTTTAGACACCACCCATCTTTGCGACACCAGCTTTTGGGAAGCCTTAGATTGTTTCCAAGGTCCCATCTGGGCCAGCCACAGCAATTGCCGTTCCTTAGTAAATCACAACCGACAATTCAACGATGATCAAATAAAAATATTGATTGAACGAAATGCCGTGGTAGGAATTCCATTGGACGCTTGGATGATGGTTCCAAACTGGGTTCGAGGCAAAAACAATCCTCAAAATACCGTCGTCACTCTTGAACACATGATCAACAACATGGACCACATTTGTCAACTCGCCGGAAATACAAATCACGTCGCCATTGGAACTGATCTCGACGGAGGATTTGGGACCGAGCAATGTCCATCTGATTTGAAGACGATTGCGGATTTGCAAAAATTGGTTTTGATGTTGGAGCAAAGAGGTTATTCAGAAGCTGATCGGGAGGCAATTTTTAATGGGAATTGGATGCGGAAGTTGCGGGAGGTGTTGGCTTAATGCATAGATAATTAGCCACTAACCCACCTGGCGGCCGACAGGATTCACTAATTAACACGAAGTCGAATGCCGAAGATGGCCACGAATGATTGCTTCGCAATTACTAATTTTAACGAATTCGATACCATAAATGAGCGAAATAAAACTAATGAGTAAAACGTCATTAAGATAGGCTGAAGGCCTAAGATTCCAAAACTTGGGGTATCACCCCAAGTTTAAAAACATCAAATAGAGGCAGGCTGAAGGTCTGCGATTCCATTCACAATTAATTCGATCAAAACATTTTCGACCCTAATTCGTGGAAATTACTTAATTGCGCAGCAATAATTCGTGAATATAAATGGGTTATTGTCGCTATATACATTCGTGAAAATTCGTGAAATTCGTTGCCTCCAAACAAGATTTTCGATCAATACATTTTCGATCAAAGTTTTTTCGAAATTGTAAATCGGAATTCATAAACCCTAATTGATTTCGAAGAAATAAAAAGCCCTTGAAAAAATAAAATCAAAAAATATTCTTAAAATCAGAATCCCCCTTAAGAAGCGTGAGCTTCTTCTGAAACAAAATCGACATCTTCCCAACCCGCTCCTTCACCTCATCTGCCCGCTCCCCAACAAAACACTCATCCAACGTCTCATTCATCAATTCAACCCAACGATCAAAATGAACCTTCTCAATCGGCAAACCCGAATGCTTCGTAAATGGATTCCCAATGTAATCGGGCGCTCTAAATAAAACCGTATTCCAAAAACTATACATCCGTTCCAGATGTGGCGACCAATGATCATTTTCGACCACAGCGGCGAAGGTAGGTCCGATGACAGGGTCTACTCGGACCTTGGAGTAGAATTGATCGACGAAGGTTTTGATGTCTTGTTTGTTGGTTATGTCGTGCATGGAGGTAAAGATAGACTTTCATGTTGGCGAAATTTGCAAATTTATTGAAACCTGCAGGTTTAACTATACCTCCATTGAATTTGATAGAATGTTTTTAAAGACCTATTCTTGAATGAGTACTTTTTCAGTCGCACGCTGTCCAGATTCCAGATGGGTTATTTCAAACAAATAAAGTCCAGATGTTAAGTGAGCAGAAAAATGGTTTTCGCCAACAGCTAATTCCACTTGATTTAAATGACTTCCATTTAAGTCATAGATGTTGACTAAATGTTTACTTTCATTATCAGTGCTAATGCTGATATCTCCATGGGTTGGATTCGGAAATAGTGAAATTTGTAATTTTTCGGGAATATAATTTGTTGATACAGTTGGGTCATAGAAACTCAAGTCTCCCCATGTAAACCAGCCAACGATGTCTAAAGGAGAAGAAATTGTTTCTATAGTTGAATTTAATATACTCTTGTGAAAAATATCTTTTGAATTCCAATGACTCCAATATAAATTTCTATTTACTTGGTTAATTGACAATGATGAGAAACTATTTTCTCCTATAGAAAGAACTTCAGTTGGGTTACCCCCAGGAGTCAATTTATTCAGTATGTTTTCAGTGTTATTGGTAAAAAAACGTTGTTCAGTAAAGAAAATTTGATTTGATTTAACTTCACATGCAATGTTGTTAAAGTAATTATTTGTGCTTTGAGAGGCATAAACAGTTTGGACAGTTAAATCGTTTAGATGAACCGACAT
>CALGJW010000596.1 GCA_937930025.1 uncultured Saprospiraceae bacterium
CCTTCTCTGTTCGAAACTATCAAGCCCTGATAACCCTCTTTGTCAATAGAAAAATACAAATCATCGACGGAAGAATTATATGGCTTGCCAATATTCTGTGGTTTACTCCAATTCGATCCATTCCAGATTGAATTATAAACATCAAAGCCTCCCATGCTTAAAAAGCTTTCTGTGCTGTAATAAAGTGTTCCATCTATATAATAAGGAGTCACTTCATCTTTCGGTCCGTTAATGACTTCTCCCAAATTAACTGGAGCCGAAAAGCCATCTCCAGATCTTGTTGAATAATATAAATCATACCCACCAAAACCACCATCCATGTTGGAAGCAAAAATTAAAACTTCTTGATTGAACAATTCTCCTAAGGCAGGATGACGGACGATATAATTACCGTTTACACCTTCAACAGCTTGAGCAGGTCCCCAGCCATCTGCTCCCATAGCAGAAACAAAAAGTTGACTTGTTTTTAAATCATTTCCTTCGAGCTCTGCTCTAGTAAAATACATTCTTTCTCCGTCTGGAGTTATGGTTAAATTACCCAAATGATAGCCTTCCCTCGGAATATTATCTCCTTCGATGGCTGTAGGTTTTCCGAACCCTTCGTCGGTTTTTGGTGCCTTAAAAATCTGACTTGCTGTCTCATCAACTGAAGGGCCATCATCTGACCCAACTATTTTATTACTCTTTATACCAGCAAAATAAAGCTCATTGCCATTTAGTAACACAGGAGAAGCTTCGCTATACCTAGAGTTCACTTTTTTCCCAGCGTTTACAACAGAGATTCCAGATGCTTCATCCATTTCCAATGCTAATTCACAACCGGCAATTTCTTTTTTAGCCGCATTGATTCTTTCGATATCTTCTGCTTCTCCTATATAAAGTTGAAACACTTCTTTTGCCTCAGTGTACTTCCCGTTATATTTCATCATTAAGGCTTGTTCAAACCTTACTTCGGGAACATAGATATTTTTGAACTTTCTAGTATTTGGCTTATCTGCAATTCTACCAAAAGCTTTTTCTGCTTTGGCATAATCTCTTAATCTATATTGTAGGTTCGCAATTTTATAGGCGACCTCAATATCATCCCGATTTTCTTTATAATAGACTTGATAGTTGTCCAAAGCATTATAATAATCCTTGTATTCTAAGGCAAGTTCAGCTGCTTCTAACAATTGATCAGTACTTGATTTATTGACAGGCTGAGCCTTTATGCTAAGAGAAAAAACAAATAGAAAAATTATCGATGCGAAATATTTCATGATGGTACGTTAATGTAAAAAAACCAGGCTGCAGAATTTATTTAGTATCTAGGACATAAAAGAACAGGCTTCAAATCTGGTTGTTTGAAAATTGTCCCAATGTAGGATACTGCAATTTCTGCACCTCCTCCAAAGGTGTTAATCTGTGACAAATTAGATAGATTAATATCATAGGACATGGCCGCTCGAATAGGTCCTTTTTCCACTCCCAACAAAACTTGAGCTGCATCTCCTACACGATATCCAGGACCAAATTTAAGAATGAGATCCTTTTTGGGATCGAGCTTATAACCCATCATTGCAGCTAATTGAAAATAAGGTTTAGCACCAGAAACTAATCTCAATTGTGCGGTGGGCCGAATACTCATTTTCTTATTCCTTCTAAATTGATAGTCCATGCCATAATGAAGCATTACATTGAGCGGCAATTTATAAGCTAATCGATCAGTAGAATCCAAAGGATTGACTGAACTTGGGTCTATTTTAAATCCATGTCTAAAAGGCCAAATATGATTAATGGCGGCACCTACTTCCACTGCAGTAGTTTTATTTGGCTTCGTTTTATATAATACCCCAAAGTTCAAATCAAAGCCACCTCCATTTTCCAAGTTTGTTCGGCTAGGATCATTTGTATTTGGGCTAGGATTACCGAAGTCGAATCTTTCACCAGTCAAAGTAGCACCACTTGTTTGATCAGCTGTTCCATCCGCAAATCTAAGATCTTGGTAATCCTTGAACTTTCTAGTTCCCATGCCACCCTGAAGACCAAAAGTCAACACGTTGGTTTGTTTTTTATTCAACCCTAGATGATAGGCAACTGAAAGGTGAGAGCGATTTCGAGACAAAGTGCCATCTCCAGCACCATCCGAGTAAAAAGTAGCTCCAATTCCTACCCAGTCTTTTTTTCTAAACCCTTGGATAATCGGTGCATCAACAGAAATGGTATAAGAAGGACCGTATACATTTGTTATACCCGTCGTAACATTCGAACCAAATTCAGAATCCCGAACAATTCCACTGATACGATAAGAACCATAAAAAGCACCTGTTTGAGCAGGATTGACATTTAATGACCCATATTCAAATAAAGTCCAGTGAAAATCTTGCGCCTGAATATTAGCTGAAAATAATGAAAACGCTAAAACGATCAGAGGTAACCAAGGCTTCATAAAATCAAATTTCATAATAGGATAGTGTGTTCCAAAGAGGGAAAGATAGATAATTTCAATCAATTCAAATGTAAAAAAGACGTTATATAAGGTTAAAACGGCCTTCAATGCCTTTGAAGCCCATTAGACCAAGTATAAAATGCTGAAATTCCCGAATTTTCAGCGCTAGGCATTTGATCCTTTGACGTTTACGTATTCCGAAAAAATCTGTTTCGAAGTAGGAAAATGAAATTTTAAAACAAATCTTCGATTAATTCATCATCGGCAAGGTTAGGAATCGTAATCTTTAACAATTCGTTGCTTTTCATGGCCCGATTGGCAGTAAACATAGCCTCCTTATTCCGCGCCCATGATCTTCGGGCAATACCATTGTTAACATCCCAATGCAACATTGATGTCAATCGCTCATTAGCTTCAGCTGTTCCGTCTAGCATCATTCCGAATCCTCCGTTGATTACCTCTCCCCAGCCTACTCCGCCGCCATTATGGATGGAGACCCAGGTTGCTCCTCGAAAACTATCTCCAATAACGTTGTGAATTGCCATATCTGCGGTATATCGACTACCGTCATAGATATTAGCAGTCTCCCGATACGGTGAATCTGTGCCAGAAACATCGTGATGATCTCTTCCTAATACCACTGGCCCAGAAAGTTCGCCATTCTTTATCGCTTCATTAAAGGCTTGGGCAATTAGAATTCTTCCATCCGCATCTGCATATAAAATTCTAGACTTTGATCCAACCACCGGAATGTTTTTATCAGCTTCTTTAATCCATTTGATGTTATCTTTTATTTGAGGTCGAATCTCTTCTGGTGCGGTGGTCAACATTTTTTCTAACACATTAGATGCTATACGATCAGTAGTATCCAAGTCCGTTTTTAGCCCAGAACAACACACCCATCTAAAAGGTCCAAACCCATAGTCGAAACACATTGGCCCCATGATGTCTTCCACGTAAGAAGCATACTTAAATAATCCTAGTTCTTTATCTTTCCAAATATCAGCTCCAGCTTCGCCAGCTTCTTTCAAAAATGCATTTCCGTAATCCCAGAAATACATTCCGCTTTCAGCCAACTTGTTGATCGCATCCACATGTCTACGTAAAGTGGCTTGCACTTCAGACATAAATTTTGCTTTGTCCTTAAGCAATAAATCTTTTGCTTCATCGAATGAATATCCCTGAGGACAGTAGCCAAGGTCATCAATGTTATGCAAGGAAGTTTGGTCTGACCCAAGATGGACCGTCATTTTTTTCTCGACAAAAAATTCCCATAGGTCCACTATGTTTCCATGATACACCAATGTGATTCCTTTCTCAGCCGATAGACTTTTCTCAATAGTTTGCTTTAGCTCATTCAAGTCCGTAAAGACATTTTCTTTCAGCACATATCCATCGATCACTCTTTGCTGCACTGCGTCTCCATCAATTTCAGCTAAGACTCCTACCGCTCCTGTAATCACAGCAGCCAATGACTGTGCGCCAGACATTCCTCCTAGGCCTGAAGTGACAAAAAGCTTCCCGGCCAAGTTCGCTTCCCCGTACCCTAATTTTCGTCCTGCGTTTAAAAGCGTTATGGTTGTCCCATGCACAATTCCTTGCGGTCCTATATACATAAAAGAACCAGCCGTCATTTGACCATAGCTAGTCACCCCTAAAGCATTGTATTTATTCCAATCGTCTTTTTTACTATAATTTGGAATCATCATACCGTTAGTAACAACAACTCGCGGTGCATTTTTATTAGAAGGGAATAAACCGAGCGGATGTCCAGAATACAAAACCAGTGTTTGCTCGTCTGTCATTTCAGACAAATACTTCATTACTAATCTGTACTGAATCCAATTTTGAAAAACAGCCCCATTCCCACCATAGGTAATCAATTCATGCGGGTGTTTTGCGACGGTTAAATCTAAATTATTTTGAATCATCAACATGATTGCAGCAGCTTGCTTGCAACGATGAGGATACTCCTCAATTGGTCTAGCGTACATTTCGTATTCTGGACGAAAACGATGCATATAAATTCGACCGTAATTTTTTAATTCTTCTGCAAACTCTACAGCCAAAACCGGATGAAACTTCGAAGGGAAATACCTCAGTGCATTTCTAACGGCCAATTTTTTTTCTGCCGTGGTTAAAACTCCTTCAAGAACTCTCACCGGTGCATGACTTACAGCCGGATCCAATGGTTTTTGTGGCGGAAGCTCAGTAGGAATACCTATTCGAATCTCATCAGCAAAAAGCTTTGACATATTAGTTAGATTTAGGCTCAAAGTTAGGAAAAGGAATGAGGTATAAGAATAGTCATTCTGCTATTTTTGGGCAAACAATAATTGATTTTAATTATCTTACCCTTATTATGGAAGAGGACGATTTCTTAGAAAAAATGGGCGACTTTTTGAGCCGAAAGGCTAGAAGTATTCGCGATCGATTTACATTTGACGAGACGGATTTAATTAGGGCCGTTGGCAAAAATGGGGTGGACGAAGTCCAACGTGTGTTATCGGCAGGTGTGGATCCTGACAAAGGAGATATCATCGGTCGAAGAGCCTTGACTATGGCGGTCGATGGTAATAATGAAATGATAGTGGCTATGCTTTTAAAAGCTGGTGCTAATCCAAATTTGCCGGGCAAAAATGGAGACACTGCCTTGCACAAGGCTATATTCTGGGAGAATAGCACCATCATCTCATTGTTAATGGATGCTGGAGCAGACCCAAGTATTAGCAACTCGAAAGGGATATCAGGCACAGAAGCTGTACGATCTAATGGAGTTAAAAGCCTTATGGTTCTCGTAGAGCAATTTGGAACACTTAAAAAGAAACAAAAAGTAGATAAGGACAAAGACTTGCATGAGCGTCAAAAAGCCCAGGCTGAAAAGGCAAAATTGCGCAGAGCGGAAACAGACAAGCAGGCCAAAGAGGCTGCCCAAAAAGATGCCCAAGAAGCTGCCTTTAAGCGATATCCTAAATTCACATCTGATCCCTTGCTTGCTTTGATCCAATCTATCCAGAAATTAGACGAGGAAGCATTCGCACTTTTTATAACCCAAATTGAGGAGGTAAACCAATGGGATGAATCATTAAAAACCACTCCTCTACTTGCCGCAGTGAATTATAAAAACGCTATGGCAACTGGAATTCTATTGGAAAGAAATGCAGATCCTTTGGCGATATTAGGCGCAGCTGAACATTCTGCTTTTTCTCTGGCAATTCAAAAAAAGGCCTATGGGCTCGTTGCAAAAATATTTGAATTATATCCTGCGGAAACGAAAGTATATCTTAATAATCCCGAGCAGGATATCAGCCCCCAGTTTTTAGCTTATAGAGATCCGAAATTATTTAACCTTTTGATCAAAGGTGGAGCAGATCCTTACTTCGGTGGAAAAGAGGGGGAATCACCGATTGTCAAAGCGATTGCCAAAGGTGGTCTTGGCTTACTACCCGTTTTAGTGCGTCATGAAATTCCTTTGAACAAAGTAGTATCAGATAAAACGCCAATCGAATGGGCAATTTTTTACAATAGACTAGATTGGGTACAAGGCTTAATAGCTGAAGAGGTAAAAGTAACCAAAGCACACATCGACTATTGTGAGAAAAGTGGTGGCCGGGATGAAATATTAGCGGCGCTGAAAAATTAAGCACCGCTAATATTTACTAATTCAGTTTTACAATTTTTTCTCTGGCCTGCAGCTCTCCAAGCTTATTTTTTATTTGAAGGAAATACAACCCATCAGTTAGATTATCCGTCAAAATCCTTGTTTGTTTGGAATTCAACATTCCTCGATCTATGAGCTGTCCACTAATATTGACTAATTCATAATTCAATTGTAATCCAGCTTCATGAACAATTTGAAAATAATCTTTAGCTGGATTAGGTTGAATTTGTATATCTATATTTGAGAATTCATTGGTGGCCACACCAATACCAACTTGAAATTTGTGAATGGTGGTTTCCCCTAAAAATTCAGCTTCAAAAGTATAAGTTCCTTGAGGTGCATTAGGAGGCACAACAAATGTCCAATACCACCAAGATCTAGAATAATTCCCATTGGAAGAATGCGTCCAAGTTTGAAGGATTGTTCCAAAGGGATCAACCATTGAATAAGTAGTGGGATCTGTAGTTAAATGATCACTATAATAGGCCGCGCCATAAATAGTTGCCCCTGGATTGAATTGAGTTACAAAATTGGCGTTTTCATCTTGAGGACAAAATCCGTTACTCAAGTTTGGAGGCTCAGCATGAGTCATTAATAAGTTTAAAGCTGGCTCCCTATAAGGCTTTTGATTTTGCCACCAAGATTCAGTGGTAGTTTGGTTACAATTTCCTTGGAAAGGTTCAATTACATTATTGTCAGCATCTCTAATTTCAAGATGGAGATGCGGATTAGAGGAACAACCGGAACTACCAACTATACCGATGTATTCTCCGGTGACAACAGTTTCACCAATTTCCTTAGAAGTCAAACTATTTTCCTTGAGGTGTCCATACCACACGATAGATCCATCATCATGCTGCACGTAGACTGCATTCCAATTTCCAGTACAAGTACAATTTTCATCAAAATTTCCGTCTTGCTTGGAAACGATAGTACCAGGTGCGCCGGCGATCACTTCGACCTGATCTTCTTCCATCATTTTCCACCAATAGGGCCAAAGACTTACGCCTATACCCCTGTGGCCATCATAGGATCTAGTTCCGCAATTAAAATCTTGGATACCACTCGATGGGTCAAGGTCTACATAGTTCGTAGTGGAATAATAGTTGGGCTGGTCAAAACCATTTGCTTGTCGAAGGGGCCATTCGAACTTCGTAACTTTTTTAATTTCGTTTGAAGTGGGTCCAGAAAGTTTTCCTTCAACTTTAAGTTTTTTTATATTTTCTTCAATGTTCCTTTCAATATCTGCTGTTTGCTCAGGAGTCAAACAAATTTCCTGTTCGATAAAAACAGGACCCCCTCCATGTTCTAAAATTAAAGGTTCAATATTAGTTTGAGAAAAGCCTATTGATGAACACCAAAGGCAAATAAATAAAACTACTTGGGAATTAAGTTTCATAACAGGTTTTTTGTTTACCTAAAATTACGAAAGGTTCATTGAAAAGATACGATCAATAATCGGTTAAAATTATTTCAACCCAAAACTAACCACTTGTAATATGGCAACATACTAGTCCTTTACTCTTCCCCAACCCAAAGCACCAACTAACCAATTAGGCAAAGCTTTCCTTGGATCTCTTTTTCTTAGGTTTAAGTACCAGCCTATTTTTTTCAAGATTGGAATCTTATGCGTTTCAACGAATTCAATTAATGTTCCATCTGGATCTTCGATATACGAGAAATGCCCTGCGGCCTCTCCCATATCAAAACTATCCGAGCTATCTGCAGTAAATGGAAATCCCAATGATTCGCATTTTTTCTTTAGTGCGGCCATTCCATTGATATCAAAACAAATATGAATGTACCCTGGGTCTCCCCAAAATCTATTTTCATAAATTTTTCGAGGGGTGCGATCTAATACTTGAACAAGTTCGATTTCGCTTGGTCCAAACAATTTTGAAAAAGCTCCTTCTCTTGGATTTGGTTCTTGCAAAAGAACCCTGCGGAATTTATGGTGGCCTCCAGGAACACCAGCGAAATCTTCAAACACTCCTTCGCTGTCGTATACAACTTTTGTGTAGCCTAAAATATCTGAATACACTTTTCGCGCAGCTTCGATATCAGAAACACCGATAGTCGCTCCAAAAATTCCTGCGGTTATTGCCTTAGTTTTTTTAAACTGATGTTTACTTGGCAAGATTTGAATTACATTCCCGTAAAGGTCTTTTAAGAAAAAAGTATTTCGCTTTGCTGGGTCTAAACATTCCCCAGCTAGCAGGTCTTGGCCATTCATTTGTAGCTGGCGATAAGCAGCATTGACATTTGAAGAACTGTATTTTGCTGAAAAAATACCAAGGTCTCCAAGTTGAACTTCAAATTTTGGGAAGTGCGGCTTACGATTAACGTATTGCCAAATTTCGAGTCCCCCACCCCCTTGCATGTTGATAGCTAAAATGGCATGTCTTGATTGAGGTTCACCTCCCGTGTACGGCAGCATTAATGCAGCTTCAGCTGCCTCATCGAAAACAGGAACATCCATTCCTAATTGTTTACGATACCATTCAAAGGTTTTATAAACTTCAGGATTTCCAACTCCTACTTGTTGTATGCCGGATATAATCGGTTCGCTCATATCTTAAATATAAAATCCTCAACCTATTGTAGAGGCTGAGGATTTTTACTTTTTGAATTAATTTAATTTATCCATGCAGATTCCGCTCTAGCATAGACGCCATCTTTTAGTTTTTTGGATACTGCATCGAAAGCATCTAATGTGATTGCAATATCTTCCATGGTATGATCCGCAGTAGGAATTAATCTAAGTAAAATCATTCCTTTTGGAATAACAGGATAGACAACTATTGAACAAAACAAATTGAAATTCTCCCTCATATCATAGACAAGCTTTGTGGCTTCTTCTACGGATCCTTTCATCATAACTGGAGTAACGCAAGAGTTAGTAACACCAATGTCAAACCCTCTTTCTCTTAAACCACTTTGCAATGCATTGACATTTTCCCAAAGTTTATTTTTAAACTCTGGTCTGGTTTTAAGCATTTCCAAACGTTTAATAGCTCCAATGACGAAAGGCATTGCCAAAGATTTTGCATAGATCTGAGAACGCATATTGTATCGCAGGTAATCGACCACATCTTTTTCACCGGCCACAAAAGCACCTACTGAAGCCATTGATTTAGCAAAGGTCGCTAGATACACATCGATTTCATCTTGCACTCCTTGTTCTTCCCCTGCGCCTGAACCCGTTTCACCGAGTGTTCCAAAACCATGCGCATCGTCCACTACTAATCTGAAATTATATTTTGGACGAAGTGCTGCAATTTCACGAAGTTTTCCTTGATCCCCTCTCATTCCATATACACCCTCAGTAAGCACCATGATTCCACCGCCAGTTTTTTCAACCAACTTCGTAGCAGAGATCAAATGCTTTTCCAAACTTGCCATATCATTATGCT
>CALGJW010000597.1 GCA_937930025.1 uncultured Saprospiraceae bacterium
GACCGTGAGCTCTTGAGCAGTCACTGCTGCAATTTGTTCTATCAAGTCCGGGTTGTTCATCGCACCCAGTCCGATATTATGTGGAAAAACGATTGCACCACTTAGGTTCGCATGACCGTGCACGGCATCAATTCCCCAAATGCATGGAATAGCAACTTCAACCCCTTCCGGATCGATAGAGGCATTATAAAATTCATCTGCCTTCGTCAACCAAGTTTTGGTATCCGCATATGGCTTTGGTCCTGGCGCAGAATTTCCGCCACTCAGGATGGAGCCCAATCGATATTTTTTTACTTCGGCTGGTGTAATAGATCCATTGTCTGCCTGTATCACCTGTCCTACTTTTTGTTCTAGCGATAATTTAGGAAGTAGTTCATCTATTTGTGCTTCTATTGTTGGATTCAATGGCAATGCTTTGATGGCCGGCCAATCATTTGGATTTACAAGATTTCCTGATTTTTCTTCAACCGAATCTTTCTTTTCTTGCGTACAGCTTACTACTAGAATGGAAAAAAGAATTAAAAGCGAAAGGGCTGATTTAAAAGACTTTAGGATTAGCATACTGAAATTAATATTAAAAGTGATTGACGTTATATGAGTTTTCTTTTGGTTTGAAAACCAAGTTGTAATATACCTTATTTTTTAACTGTACCTTGTGTAATTGTCTCTTGGATTGGTTTTTACTAAATGCCGTCGGCTAGCCATTTTTTCAATTTCATTAAATTTCTTCTAATATTGAGGTTCCTTTGGAGTTGTCTCCTGATGTCCACTGCCAGGTTTCCTGTAGCCGTATTTTTCCATTCGGTAGTATTTCTGGTTTTGAAAAACAAATTCCAGTCATCAAGGCTCCTTTATTATTGATTTGATGATAGCGCATTTCAATGTTTCCGTTTTCGTCGACTAGACCAATTAAATGCCCTTTTTTGATTTGTCCACCAGAATACATCGAAGTCAATATTTCCTCTTCTTGCTTATATTCAAAAATGGTTTCTTCTGATGTTTCTCCATTTTCCGAATTTTGGACCGGCTTAAATTTCTTGTTGTTATAGTTAATTTTCAAAATGAGATGGTTTTAGTTTCGAGTTAAGCATTTTTCTCTTTTATCCGTTGATACATTTGAATTTTATCCTTGTAGCCACTTTCATCCTTAAAAAAATCATTAATGATTCCGCTTACCTTAAATCCCGTATTTTTACGACTTCCGAATCTTTATCACATAAGGTTAGCATGGATAAAAATATTCCAAAAGCAGCGCCATTGGTTATTATTAGATTTTTCTTATCCACTTGGAGTTTTTTCCCTACTAAGTTTCGTAATTCTTCGCTCCCTTGGGATGTACCATATTCTAGTTTTAGATCTTTTAGTCTTTTACTAAATGCATCGTCCCAAATTTCTTCAAGGGTTAAATCTTTATTCGTGCTTTCGGCGAGATTTAATTCGAGTCGCTCATCCAATAGGCTAATGATATCGTTACTCGGAAATTTCATTTTTCTTTTTCAGTTTGATGGAGGTAGGTAGAAAAATTTTGTTGTAAAGCTTTAAATATAGCTTTTTATTCGAATTTTTATAGCTTTGATTATTTCATGAACTAGAGGGACTGGAGTTATTATTCTATTGCTTATCGAAGTTCGACTGATTTTTAGGAAGGCTTTTTGGTGAAAAAATGTGGGGACGAACAAGGGTAATTTTTTGGCTAATACATTTCTATTTCCTAAAGTTGCTTTGTAGGATGTTTTGCAAAAGCATTAATGCCTCCCATTTATTATGAGAGGCGAATACGAACTAGCTATTTTTTTGGAATGCCTATCTAGTGGTATCGAAAGAATTGATGTGATTGAATGTTTTTATTACAAACTCAATTATCACATCCGTCGATATATGCTTCAAAAACGGCATTGGAAGACAATTCAAACCCAACACCCAATTCTATGCAATCTCCAGCGATGTATTCTACTTCTACACCAAACTGGTTATTATACATCTTCGAACTGGTGATCAAATTTAATGCATTATGCCGGGTAAACCCTAAATTGGTGCCGTTATTATTTGTCAAAGTTATATTGCTGACGCAGGGGGTACGCGTGGAACTACGCCAAATGCCTCGGCCAAAAGTTCCAGCTGTTATTTTATTGTCGGTTGGATTGATATACAAATCCTTTATTATGATGGTTGGCATACCATTTCTAAAAGGAATCCAGTTAGTATTGTTGTTGTCCAAATAAAAAATACCGATGTCAGTTCCAACATATATCGGATTATTGCTAGTTCCCGTTTCTCCAAAAACAATGCAATTCACTGGGACATTAGGAAGGTTTGTGGAGATATTTGTCCAACTGGCACCCTTGTTCGTAGATCGATATACTTTAGTGCCGGAAGTAAAACCACCAAAGGTTACATAGACATGATTTTCGTTTGTGGCGTCAACTGTTACCCCAGTAATATTTTCTGAATTGACAGGAAGTCCACTTGTGATCAGGGTATAGCTGGGATTGGCAGCTAAAATATTTTCAGATCTATAAAGGGTGTCTGCGGATGCTGCGTATAAAAAATTACGATTGGATTTTGCCTGAGCCAGATCAACGTAACCCCTGGATACAGATGCCCCGAGATCGTTCCAAGTAATAGTACCAAAGAAATTTTTATTTCTTCTCCAAATATTTACCAAACCGCCAAAGATGATATCTGGATCTGCATGGTCCATAATATATTTAGTCAAGAAAGGAGCTGTCGCTCCAACGGGACTATCCTGTACCCATGAAGAGCCATCTCGTCTTCGCAAATTTCCAAACTGCGTGGAACCCCAGCGTTCATCCGAATCGTTATAATTGATCATAACACAGATGCCGTCTCCACTAAAGTTATGTAAATAATTTCCATTCTCAATAGTATTAACTCCATTGTCCTGTGTGCCAGACATAAACAACTCGGTTTCCTGTGGTGTTCCTGTGACGTCATAACTTTGAGAAATGCCAAGGCCCTCCGAGATGTCAGACCAAGAATTTCCATTATTGGTTGATTTGTAAATTCCACCATCCGTGCAGGCATAAAGATTATTGTTGGTGGAATAGACTAATTCATGTATGTCAGCATGCACATATTGAGTGCTAGTGGTATTATTCCAGTAGGTGTTAATTGCCCAGGTTACTCCAGCATTTGTAGATCGCCAATTATTTATTCCACCCATTAGAATGAAATTGGGATTGGTAGGATTGACCGCTAAGGCTAGATCGTAAAAAGATTGAGAACCGCTTCCTGATCCGTCAATTGTAAAGTCCAACATATTTGGTGAATTTACCAGAAGCGACCAAGTATTCCCTTGGTTAGTAGATTTATAAATCCCTTCTAAGCCACCTATTGGCCCTGTAGTAGGGAATCCAAAAATTGCAAATACACTATTAGGTTCGGAAGGAGAGACCGCCAATTCAATTCGATCTATTGGGCGGGCGGGATCGGCATTTGCGCCTAAAGGCAAAACATTATTAGTGATCGTAACCCAACTGTTACCTCCGTTGAATGTGGATTTTAGCAATTGTGTACCAGCTATGTAAATGATATTATTGTTGGTAGGGTGAAATTCAATATCTCGGTAGCTAAAAGGATCTTGTTGGGTCCAGTTATTCCCGGCATCCACCGAACGATACAGCCCATCTGTTGTGGCCACAAAAAGCAAATTAGAATTGGACGGATGAATCTTGAGATCGTACCCAAAAATGAATTGGGTAGTGGAGAATGTTAATCCTGTTCGCTTCCATGTTACTCCTCCATTGGTGGTTTTTAGTACACCGATCGATGGGTTTATTAATCCATCGCCATCCCCTGTGAGCATATAGATGATGTTTGGATTTGAAGGATTCACGGCAATACTTGATACGCCCATATTGGGTAATCCATCGGTGAGACAGGTCCAAGCATTTCCGCCAGAAGTTGATTTCCATAGTCCACCTCCTGGCGTTCCAACCCATAATATATTTTCATTGGTTGGGTGAATAGCCACACAATTCACTCTTCCTAGGCCCCCAGCATTTATAGATCCCTCAGGAGCATAGCTAGTCGGTCCAATAAAATTCCAATCTCCATGTCTTGATCTGCTAGCAGATTCTGCTGGCGCAATTTTATCATTTTCTCTAAAATATTTAACACCCAAATTTATGAAATCGCCATTTGGTTTTACACGATTGGTATAAAATCGTTCGGCTCGTTTCCATTGGTTGTACCCAGAGGCTTTGCCCTTAAAGTTAACTTCATAAAAGGCATTCATATCTGTTTGTAATTCGAAAAAATTGGAGTATTCCGAAATGACCGGTCGCTTTAGTTGTTGGGATAAGGCAAGTCCAGTATTCAAAATAAAAGCCAATAGCAAGAAGAATATTTTTAAGAAAGATATATTTTTATTTTTCATGACGAAAAAAACTTTTGGACAATGAAGGAATGATTATTTTAATTGTGCTTTCAATAGCACGATCTCTTTTTCTTGAGCGATGAGATGCAAGGTGAGTTCCTCAATTTTTTCCATCATTAATATTTGAATATTTTCAAGTGAAAGTCCTTCGTTTTCGATCTCCTCCGCGGAGGGTATATTTGGTAAATGTTTATGTTTAAGAATGTATTTTTCTATTTCAGAAAGGGATTGAAGATTGTAATTTTCCTCGAAGACATAGTCGGGCCAGTTTTGACTTAATTTTACAGTAACTCCTTCACTGATGATTTTGCCGTCGACTGAAAGTTTATAGCCAGTAGGAAGGGTAGGAGTAGAAATACTTGCACCTCCAGTTGGATGCAAAGTGAATAGCGTACCGGAAGAAACGGACCCGTCTGTGTTGAAAGTAGTTCCAATTTTAAATTTATCAAAATCGCTATTGTCAATACCCATCACATATTGGCGATAATTTGCCAAATTGACCGCAAAACTTAGAGAGGCATCTCCGGTCCCAAGATTATTTATAGAGATATTTTCTTTAAAATTATTAGTGTTTTCAATCGAGACTACTGACAAAGGTGATCCCGGAATTGCAGTACCAATTCCTACATTTCCTGCAGCTGAAATATTGAAGGTGGCGTCTCCATTAGGACTTGGACCAAGGAACATCGAAGAGTTCGCTTCAGTTGAACTATTTCTTGTACCCCAATACCATTTTTTAGATCGACCTCTAAGAATCGCGACTTCAGCATTTCCATCAAAACCGGTAGCTCCTCCACCTATTTCAATATCTCCATTCACTGCCAATGGTTGACCTGTTGGAATTTCATTTACACCTAAAAATCCAGTGAAATACCCTTGCCCATTTACATGCAATTGATATTGCGGATCTAATTCCTTAATGCCTACATTATTTAATTCATTTATGATAAACACAGACTGAGATGAAGAACTAGTTGGGCTAATTAAAAATTTCTTAGCACCAGCAGAAAAAGTATTATTTGATGCTCCCATGTACCAGGTTTCGCCACCTACTCCGGGATTATTTAATCTAAAATGCCAAAGGATTGAATCTCTTATTTCGAACTTCGCAAAAGGATTTGAGGTTCCGATACCTACTCGTCCATTTGGAACGTAGAAAGCACCATTGGTGATTTCCGCATGTTGTGCAGATAATGGATTGGAGAAAATTAAAAATGATAGGATAGTAAAAAGGACATTGTACCTCATGAGTTTTGGTTTATTGATTACTCAAAGGTAATTTGGCTCTTTGACATAGAAATCATGGTTTTCATAGATATTTCACTTTTATTTTTACCTGATTTGCACTTTTTTCCTTCCTTTAAAGGCTTTTTATCTAAAAACCACAACCTGAAACATATCTGATAGTCCTGATGTTTAATAACTGTTCAATTTTAGACTAAAGAATTGTATAACCATTTTTATCAGCTATTAGATCCAACTTTTTTTAATATGATGTCCACCTATTCAAGTTTTAAAGACGAAGATACTTTTATACTTACTGATTTTAAATGTAATCCAGCCCAAGAATTATTTCGAGAAAAAGGCCTGTTTAAAATTTTATGGAGTAGGGAAGGCACCGTTAATTTGAATGTAGATGGCTATCAGTTAAGTTTGGAAAAAGACCAAATCATTTTCTGCACACCACTTAATGTCATGGAAGTGCCTATTGATAATGAAGGACTTGTAGCATTCGTTTTCAACAAACAATTTTTTTGTATTCAAACGCATGATGACCAGGTTTCCTGCCAAGGTTTCCTTTTCTTCGGCTCAGCGCAACCGCAGGTAATTAATTTGTCTATAAAGGAAGAACAACAATTTACGTTGATGTACCAGCAATTTATGGATGACCTTTCGTTCAAGGATCATTTGCAAGGCGAGATGCTGCGCTCCTTACTTAAAAGACTGTTGATCAGCTCGACCAGGATGTTGAAAAAAGAGCAATTTGAAACTACGGTGGATGAAACGCAGTTCGATATTATTAGAAAGTATAATCTCTTGGTAGAGCAGCATTTTAAAGCACTGCATCAGGTAAAAGATTACGCCAGTCTATTGCATAAATCTCCTAAAACCCTGTCTAATTTATTTTCCAAGCAAAATGAAAAGACGCCGCTGTCTGTCATTAATAACCGTATCCTCTTAGAAGCGAAAAGACTGATTTTATATTCTGATCTCTCCAATGACGAAATCGCCCAAGACTTGGGCTACAAAGATTCTGGTCATTTCTCCAAATTCTTTAAAAAGCACGAAGGCGTAAGCCCTACAGCCTTTAAAAAACTGAAGCTGGCGCCCGCCAATTCTTAAGCAAATTCTACGGAAAGGAAATATATACCTGTTATCGGGAAAAATTGACCCAAA
This sequence comes from uncultured Saprospiraceae bacterium, assembly GCA_937930025.1. GTDB lineage: Bacteria > Bacteroidota > Bacteroidia > Chitinophagales > Saprospiraceae > JABDJM01. The sequence continues at coordinate 6,797 of CALGJW010000597.1, forward strand.
ACTAAGGCTAGGTCTGCTGCATCTTTGCACTGTCAGTAATTTTCTAATAACTAAATTTATTTCAAGATGAACAAATTAATAATAGTATTTGCTTTGTTGATAAGTAACTATTCATTCCTAGCCGCTCAAACTACTCAAGTAGACTTAGCACAATCTGTTGGTGTTTTTGCAGAGACTTCCCTAGCTTTAGAAGCTGGTAGCTATCAGTTTAATATCTCTAATACTAATGTAGACCATGAAGTTGGTTTCGTGTTAGTACCCAAAGGAAAATATGATCCGGCTAATCACATAAAGGAAGCATATGTGACCGCTCCAGTATCGACAGGTTCTAGTTCGTTAAGCAAGGTGGTGGAGTTAGAAGCAGGAGCGTATGAATATTTCTGCCCGATGAATCCTACACCGAAGTATAGCCTTGTGGTGCATGATAAGGTCGAAAAAATCCAATTTAATCAAGCGCCTGGGATTTTCACCAATAACAATGTTACTATAACAGAAGGTGTTTATCAATTTGAAGTTCTAAATGATGGGGTGGATCATAAAGTCGGTTTTGTGCTAGTGCCAAAAGGAAAATATGATCCAACTAATCACATAAAAGAAGCTTATGTAAAAGCACCGGTAGCTACAGGCTCAAGCTCCATGACCAATATAATCGATCTGAAGGCAGGCGAGTACGAATACTTCTGCCCACTAAATCCAACTCCGAAATATACCCTTACGGTTTCTAAATAAAAATGAGATTGCACACTTTGAAGGTTAAGTTCACATCATGTGAGCTTAGCCTTTTTTTCTTTTTGTACATTTCTTTAATGGCCTTTAAATCTGTTTGGTCTTTCTCAGGTAAACAATAACCAAGGCTGTTTTTACCAATTAACCCACAAACAGTTCCTACGGTATTTTTTTTTTTTTTTTTTTTTTTTTTTTCTAAAAAGTTGTTTTCCAAAATGAATATTTAAAACGGTTTTTCTATCAAAAGAGAGTGCTGTTAGGTACACTTTGTGATGACCCGTTTTCATTCGAAGTTCTATTCAATTTATTTCTTCATAAGCTAAGAGATAGAGATCAAATCAAAAAATTTTAATCCAATCCATTTTGGGAAAAATTGACAAATCTAAGGGAACTCTAAACCTAAAATAAACCTTAATGATCCCGCATCTTTGTATTGTCAATAAAAGGGAAAATAATTCCCATTTGTAAAACCTATTTAAAATTTATAATGA